>CAZPMM010000263.1:0-4026 GCA_964587405.1 uncultured Rikenellaceae bacterium | reverse complement strand
GTCAGGCAGTATGATCCGATAAGTTCACCGGTAGCAAGTTTCGGGATATAACGTTCTCTTTGTTCTTTGTTCCCGTAATAAAGAACCGGGAGAGTTCCTATACCGCAATGTGCCATAAATGCCACAGAAAAAGAAAAACCTGCTCCGGCAACCTCTGCAACAAGCATTTGGGTAACAAATGACTGTCCAAAACCTCCATATTCCTCTGGTATGGATATGCCCATCAGTCCAAGATCTCCCGATTTCTTAAGAATATTTTTCATCAGCTCACGGTCGCCTTTCTCCAGATCATTCATCAGGGGATAGACTTCGGCTTCGAGAAAATCCTGACACGATTGGGCTATCATCTTCTGTTCCTCATTGAATTCCTCTGGTATAAAAACATTGTCAGGATTGGTTTCAGCCACTAAAAATTCACCGCTTTTAAGGTTTTTAATAGTTTCCATTATCAGTTTATTTTAATTATTCAGGTTTCAGGGGTCAGGTCAGTTGACAAATAACAGTCAGTGATTAATTTATTTTAACGGGCAATAATTAAAGTCCCAGGGATTGTGCAACAAGTTCTGCAATATCAAGGTTTCTGATCTCTTCCTCCCTGTTTTTATACTTCAGTCCATCTGTTATCATGGTCATACAGAAGGGGCAGGCGGTTGCAATAACCGAAGCTCCTGTATTAAGGGCATCCCCGGTACGTTCAATAAATATCTCCTTATCGCCTTTTTCCGCTTCCTTAAACATTTGTGCCCCTCCGGCACCACAGCAAAGAGCCCGGCTCCTGTTCCGTTCCATTTCTGTCAATTTTCCGCCAAGAGCTCTAAGTATTCTTCTCGGATCATCATATATGTTATTAGCTCTTCCAAGATAACAGGGGTCGTGGTAAGTGAGTATCTTACCTTCAAATATCCGGGGATCTGTCGCCAGCTTTCCTTCTTCTATCAGTCTGCTTAAGAATCCAAGATAGTTTATGACCTCAAAATTACCGTCAAGGTCGGGATATTCATTTTTAAATGTGTTGAAGCAATGCGGGCAAATGGTAATGATCTTTTTTATACCGTATGATTTAAGTAACGAGATCACCTGAAGAGCCTGCATCTGGAAAAGCATTTCATTGCCGGCACGCCGTGCGGGATCGCCTGTACATGTCTCTTCTTTTCCCAGAACCGCATAATTTATTTTCAGGTAATTAAGTATTCCGGCAAAAGATCTTACAACTTTTTTATATCTGTCATCAAATGCACCTGCACAACCTACCCAGAACAGATATTCGGGTTTTTCATTCCGTGCACTCAGATCAGCCATAACAGGTACTTCAAAATCAAGACCTTTAGTCCAGTTCAACCTTTCATCCGGAGAATACTGCCAGGGAGCCCCGTTGTTTTCTATATTATTAAATACCGATTTCAGCGCTCCTGGTGCAGATGCTTCTTCAAGAACAAGATATCTCCGCATATCCACGATCAGCGAAGGCTGATTTATATTAATCGGGCATTCAGTGGAACATGCATTACATGTTGTACATGCCCAAAGTTCTTCTTCTGTAAAATAATCCCTTACAAGAGACCTGTTATCATTATAATCTCTTCCGTACTTAAGCATCATGGAGCCCTTTTCCTTCATTCTTGCCCTGAGGTCCATCATAACCTTTCTCGGAGATAATTTTTTCCCGGTAATATTGGCAGGACAGACTGATGTACATCTACCGCATTGAGTACAGGATAATGAATCAAAATAATTCTTCCATGTGACATCTTCAACATCCTTTATTCCGAAGCGTTCAAAAGTAGAAACTGAAGGAGTTGCAGCAAATGCTGTTTCAGGATCAAGCATCTGTTTTACTTCCCTTGTTATATTGTCCATATTTGTCAGTTTACCAAGAGGTTCGAGCCTTGAAAGGAAAACATTCGGCACCGACATGAAAACATGGAAATGTTTTGAATAAGGAAGATAATTGGCAAAAAAGAATATCAGCAGGATATGTGACCACCAGGATATTTCATAAATGAATTTGAAGCTTTCCGGCCGAATACCTGAAAACAGGCTTGTGAAAAAAGATCCGACCGGATAAATCCCCGCAATCTCTTCTCCCGTAATTTTTTTCCAGCCTACATATCCGGTATTCATAGCAATAAGAGAAATCATCAGCAGGAGGATCAATGTAAGGGATATATTTGCATCTCTGTGAGACCTCTTTTTCATTTCAATTCCTTCAAACCTGGGAATATTCATCACCAGACGTCTGAAAAGGAACACAATAACTGAGATTGCAACAATCACTGCGAAAACATCACCTGCCGCCATCAGGATATTATGAAAAAAGCCCAGCGATTTAAGTGCTTTTTCTGTCCCTGAAAGACCATCTATGACCATTTCAATACTTCCGAAAATGATTACACAGAAACCCCAGAATACAAGAGCATGTAATAATCCTATGACAGGCCGGCGGAATATCTTGGTCTGCCCGAAGGCAACCTTCAACATAAGCCGCAATCTCTTACCGAGATCTTTTACCCGGAAGCCACCTTTTGTCAGTCTGAAAAGACCGATGATCCTTCTTACAGTATAAAAGAATACTGCAATTGTTACAATCAGGGTTATTGCGAAGATAATCTGACGGATCATAAAAATTCTCATTATTCAAATGGAGGGTATACAATAACCCTGCTATCTGTTTTTAATTGTTTCGACAAGTTTCGGAAGAATTTTCATTGCGTCTCCCACAATACCGTATTGGGCTGCTTCAAATATCGGAGCATCTTTATCGATATTTATCGCAACTATATATTTTGATGAGCTAACACCTGCAAGGTGTTGTGTTGCTCCCGATATACCAGCAGCTATGTACAGATTCGGGGCAATTATCTTTCCTGTCTGTCCCGTATGTTCTTCATGAGGTCTCCATCCTTCATCTGATACAGGTCTTGAACAGGCTGTTGCTGCTCCCAGTACTCCGGCAAGTTCAATAAGGGGTGCCCAGTTATCCGGTGATTTCATACCCCTTCCTCCCGAAACAACTATATCGGCATCGGTAAGAAGTATTTTTCCAGATTGTTTTACAACTTCTTTTACCCTGGTACTTACAAGAGTATTGTCTACAGGTATTTCCATCTTCTCAATCGTTGCATTATTGGATGTCTCAATAAGACAGAATGAATTTTGTGCAAGAGTGATTATCCTGATCCCGGTTTTTAAAACCAAATGTGCAAAGGCATGACCTGAGTATGTCCGCTTATAGACTGTGAAGGGATCTGTTGAAAGAGGCAGCCTGCTTACACCTGAACCGACAGCTGCTTTTAGCCTGACAGATAATCCGGGTGCAATTGCTTTACCAGTAATATTATTGGAGAGAATTATCACTGAAGCGCCGGTTTTTAAAGCCACTTCCGATATTAAGTATGAATATGCCCTGTTATCAAGAGATGCAGGAAGACTGTTCTCCACAGCAATTATCTGTTTTGCACCATATCCACCGAGCTTCATCAGCTCTGTTTCATCAACTTTTCCTGTGGAAAGAGCTGAAACTGTACAATTAAGCATTTTTGCTACTTCCGATGCATATGAGACAAGTTCAAAAGTAAGTTTCTTGAATTTTCCGTCCCAGTTTTCAGCATATACAAGAACTGACATATATAATTATTTTAACATTTACCAATCAGATAACTTTAGCTTCATTCTGCAGCAAATCAATCAGTTGTCCGGCGTTTTCCGGATCAATAAATTTACAGGCAGCTCTGGGTGCAGGTTTTTCAAAGATCTTTATTTCAGTGAATTCTTCTGCCCGAATGGGTTCACAAACTCTGATCTGTTTTGTCCTGGCCATCATTATACCTCTCATTGCAGCAATTCTCGGCTCTTTTGCAATCCCTTTCTGCACTATTCCCACAAATGGTGCATGAACACTTACAATTTCTTTTCCTCCGTCGATCTCACGTGTAAGAATTATGTTAGCATTCTCTATCTTTATATTCGAAATACCAGATACTGAAGGTATTTCAAGTAACTCTGCAATCATTCCGCCTACCAGTGATC
>CAZPMM010000262.1:0-4030 GCA_964587405.1 uncultured Rikenellaceae bacterium | reverse complement strand
TTTCAGGAACACCCGAAGAACTGGCAAAATGTAAAGACAGTTATACAGGCAGCTTCCTTAAAGAGGAGCTTGTTTTATAATTTATATATATTTGAAAATCCGAAAAAAGATTGAAATGAGTAAAAATTACAAACCTGCAGACTTGATAAGGGATGCTTTTGCAGAGAAGACATGGCACGAGATACATACAACCGATTCATGGAGGATATTCAAAATAATTGCCGAACTGGTTGAAGGATTTGAAAAGCTGGCGAGAATAGGGCCATGTGTCTCAATTTTCGGATCTGCACGGACACATCATAATGATAAATACTACAGGCTGGCGGAAGAAATTGCATTTAAACTGACACAAAACGGTTACGGAGTAATTACCGGAGGAGGTCCCGGTATAATGGAAGCCGCAAACAAAGGTGCAAAACGGGGCAAGGGGAAATCGGTGGGGATAAATATTGATCTGCCATTCGAGCAGAGACCTAATGCATATATAGATGCCGATAAACTAATTACATTCGATCATTTCTTCGTGAGAAAGGTTATGTTCATGAAGTATGCTCAGGGATTCATTGTACTTCCCGGAGGATTCGGTACATTTGATGAGCTCTTTGAAGCTATGACACTTATCCAGACTCGCAAGATCGGAAAGTTCCCCATTATTCTCGTAGGTACTTATTACTGGAAAGGTCTGATTAAGTGGATAAAGGAAGTAGTGCTTCAGGAGGAGAGTAACATTTCACCTGAAGATCTCAATCTTTTCACTGTTGTTGATACGGCTGATGAAGCTGTTGATAATATTGTGAAATTCTATTCAAGGTATCTCCTGAGTCCTAATTTCTGATCTGCGGTTATCCGGGCTCACTTTTTCATCATCCTGTCAAGCTCTCTTTCACTGTCGCGGCGTTTGATAGATTCCCTTTTATCATATTCCCTTTTACCTCTCGCAAGTGCAATCTCAGCTTTTGCAAGTCCCCTATCATTAATAAACACCCTGATCACTATGATTGTCAGTCCGGTCTCCTTTACTTTCCTTTCAATTTTGTTGAGCTCTTTTCTGTTGAGTAACAGCTTCCTTTCCCTGAGGGGATCGTGATTGTTGAGATTGCCCCAGTAGTATTCCGCAATATGCATTCCCTTTATATACAACTCGTTTTCACTGAAAAAGCAGTAAGAGTCTGCAAGAGATACCTTGCCAAGCCTTATCGATTTGATTTCTGTCCCTGTAAGCTTTATGCCGGCTGTAAATTTCTCGAGGAACTCATAATCATGTGAGGCTTTTTTGTTGCGGATCACAATATCTCCTGAATTCCTTTTCATCAGTCAATAATTTTGATTTCAATGGCCTGATAGCCTGTCCCGCCTAAGCGGGAGAACCCACATGTTTGAAAATTATATACATACGTGTTTGTGTTTGCAATACACGTGGGTTTCATCTTTCTGTTTTAACGGGAGGTTCAAAATTAGTATTTTTTTTGTAAATTGGTTGTCCTGAAAGAATCTTCTCTAATGGTAGATACTGAAAAAGCTGATTATGATATCCTGGTAATCACCGGACCAACTGCATCGGGAAAAACAGCTATAGCTGCAGCAGTTGCCAGCCGTCTGAATGCCGAGATTATTAGTGCCGACTCAAGGCAGATTTACAGGAGAATGGATATCGGAACAGGGAAAGATTATGATGACTATATTGTTGAAGGGAAACGTATACCCTGCCATCTCATTGATATTGTTGATCCTGGTTATAAATACAATGTTTTTGAATACAGACAGGATTTCCTTAAAGTTTATACTGATTTGAAACAGAGAAATGTATTTCCCATATTATGCGGCGGATCAGGGATGTATATCGACAGTATTGTTTCAGGATATAATATGTATGAGGTACCACCGGATCCCGGACTGCGTGAACGGCTTGAGGCGAAGACAATGGACGAACTGATTGATATCCTTTCATCATACAGAAAACTTCATAATACAACCGATATTGATACAAGAAAACGGTTAATACGGGCAATTGAAATAGAACACTATCACAGTTTGTTTAAGGAAAAGGTATCGCTGTCCCCTGATCTGAAATATGTTATTGCCGGCATTGCAACAGACAGGGAAACAAGGCGCAGGAGGATTACTGAAAGACTTAAGCAACGTCTGCGTTCGGGTATGATTGATGAAGCAAGAAAGCTTAAGGCTATGGGTTTAAGCGATGATGACCTGATCTATTACGGGCTTGAATATAAATATATTACTCTTTATCTTACAGGCAGGATGACTTATGATGAAATGTTCAGGAAGCTCGAAATTGCGATTCACCAGTTTGCCAAAAGGCAGATGACCTGGTTCAGAGGCATGGAACGCAAAGGAATTGTTATCCACTGGATATGTGGCGACCTGCCAATGAATGAGAAGGTAGAAAGAATACAAAGATTACTTTAGCTGATTCTTTGTATTTAGCTTTTGTGCCAGCCTTTTATTGCAGATATGTATCAAGCCATCTGAAAAATTCATTTTGCCATATAAGTGCATTATGTGGTTTTAACACCCAGTGTCCTTCGTCCTCGAAGAAGAGGAGTCTGCTCGGGACATTGTGCAACTGGGCTGCTGTAAAAGCTTCCAGGCTCTGTGTATAAGGTATTCTGAAGTCGAGAGCACCAGCTATTATAAGTATCGGGGTGTCCCAGTTGCCTGCCATAAGATGGGGAGAGAACTGATAGCTTTTAGGAAGGTTCCAGTAAGGTCCTTCAATATCCTTGTCAGGGAACCAGAGTTCTTCAGTTGATCCATACCAGCTTGTGAGGTTAAATACACCGCAATGTGAAATGAATGCATTAAACCTGCCTCCGTGCATTCCGGCAAGGTAGAAGACAGAAGAACCGCCATAGCTGGCGCCAACAGCTCCTATCCTGTTTTTGTCAACATATGGTTCCTTTGCCAGGGCATCGGTGGCATCAAGATAATCCTGTATGTTCTTTCCGCCATAGTCTCCGGATATCTGTTCTTTCCATGCCTGTCCGAATCCTGAACATCCCCTTCTGTTAGGAGCAATCACAATATATCCTCTTGCAGCCATCAACTGATAATTCCAGCGGTATGACCAGCTTTGTCCCAAAGGACCCTGAGGACCTCCCTTGCAGAATAATAATGCCGGATATTTCTTCGCGGGATCGAAATCGGGTGGATAAATAATCCACATCTGCAGATCCTTGTTGTCTTTTGTCTTAATATATTTTTCTTCGGTTTTTCCCATTTTAACCGACTCATAGATACTCTTATTGATATTGCTTATCTGTTTCACAGAACCTGTCGCAGGGTCAATTGCTGATAATTCCATTGCCATAGACATTGACTGTATTCCGGCAACCATTATTCCGGATCTGATCTGCAGCGGCCCCAGATCATGAACACCTTCTGTTACTTTTTTAACACCCTGCCCTTCAAGGTCAGTTTTAAAGATCTGTTTTGTTCCGAGATGGGCAGAGGTAAAATAGAGGGTTGAATTATCAGCCCAGGAGATGTTTTCAACATCAAAATCCCATCCCTGGGTTAGCCAGGTACTTTTACCGGTATTAATATCATAAATGAATAGTCTGTCAAGGTCTGATTCATATCCTTCCCTTTCCATGCTATGATAGGCTATTTTTGAACCGTCTGGTGAAAAAACAGGGTATTTATCGAAGCCATGATTCTTTTCCGATATGTTAACTTCTTTTCCCGTAGAAATCTCATACAGAAAAATATCGGTATTGGTACTACGTGCATCGTCTCTTCCGCTCATCCTTTTGGATGTATAGGCAATGTATCTGCCGTCGGGGCTCCACGATATTTCATTATCATCGAAATATGGTGCGGTGGGAGATTCATATTTCTGACCTTCCATAATATCTTTTTCCCCCGAGATTTTTCTGCCGTTGAAAGAAGCTACAAAAACATGGCTGTATGAATAATCGGTCCAATAGTTCCAGTGCCGATACATCAGATCATCTATTATCCTTACCCTGGCTTTGGAAAGGTTATACTTTTCGTTAGCAGTCTGATCGAG
>CAZPMM010000261.1:0-4057 GCA_964587405.1 uncultured Rikenellaceae bacterium | reverse complement strand
CTACAATAAAGATACATTCAGGGCAGGAGATCTGAACAATTCACTTAGCAGCTTTGAGGTTCTTAATCCTGATCTGGTTATTTTCAGAATGGAACCTGATGTTAAGCTTCAGATCGAGCTTAACATTACAAAAGGAAGAGGTTACGTACCTGCCGAGGAAAATGAACCGGTTGATGCTGAGTTCGGACTGATAGCTATTGATGCAATTTTCACACCGATACGTAATGTAAAATATTCAGTCGAGAATTACCGTGTCGAGCAAAAGACCGACTACGAAAAACTGTTGATAGAGATTGAGACTGACGGATCGATACATCCGAAAGATGCACTTAAAGAGGCAGCCAAGATACTTATCTATCACTTTATGTTGTTCTCGGATGAAAAAATTACTCTGGATTCTGAAGATAAGCTGGCCAATGAGGAATTTGATGAAGAAGTTTTGCATATGAGGCAACTGCTTAAGACAAAGCTTATTGACCTTGATCTTTCTGTTAGGGCACTGAACTGCCTGAAGGCTGCCGAGGTCGAAACTCTCGGGGATCTTGTCAAATTCAATAAAAATGACCTTCTTAAGTTCAGAAATTTCGGCAAGAAATCACTCACAGAACTTGATGAACTGCTTGAATCAATGGGTCTTACATTTGGAATGGATGTGACGAAATACAGACTTGAAAGAGATTAATTTGAAATTTTGAAGAGATAAAATGCGACATTCTAAAACAATAAATCATTTGGGTAGGACCAGTTCACACAGGAAAGCAATGCTTTCGAATATGGCCACCTCGCTGATACTTCACAAGAGGATCAGGACAACTACGGCTAAGGCAAAGGCTCTCAGGACATATATTGAACCACTTATTACAAAAGCAAAGGATGACTCAACTCATTCCAGAAGAGTTGTATTTAGTTATCTTAAAGACAAAGTTGCTGTTTCAGAATTATTCCGGGAAGTATCGCCGAAAGTTGCAGACAGACCGGGTGGTTATACCCGTATTCTAAAAACAGGTAACCGGATAGGTGATAATGCCGAAATGTGCATTATTGAACTCGTCGATTTCAATGAACTGATGCTTGGTACGAAAGATACCGGAAAAGCAAGGACGACACGGAGAAGAAGATCATCTAAGAAGAAAACCGAAGAAGTTCCTGCTGAAAAAACAACTTCTATAAAAGCAGAAAAAGTTGAAGAACCCAATGATGCAGATAAGCCCGGAGGAACACCAGAAGAATTTGCTTCTGAATTGGAAAGCGAAAAAGCGGAATAGAACATTTTGAAGATTTCAATAAAAAGGGATAAGCAGTTATCCCTTTTTTTGTATATTGCATCATTGTTAAATATTAAAAAAATCTATTATGAGTCAAATAGTTAATGTGCATGCGCGTGAAATTCTGGATTCCCGTGGTAATCCTACAATTGAAGTTGAAGTAACAACAGCCAGTGGTTATTTTGGCCGTGCTGCAGTTCCGTCGGGTGCATCTACAGGGGAGAATGAAGCACTTGAGCTCCGTGACGGTGATGAGAGAAGATATCTTGGTAAAGGTGTACTTAAGGCAGTTCACAATGTAAATAATGTTATTGCGGAAGAAATAACCGGTATGGAAGTTACCGATCAGTCTGCAATAGATAAGAAAATGATCGATCTTGACGGAACAAAAACGAAAAGTAATCTCGGGGCAAATGCAATCCTGGGTGTATCGTTAGCTGTTGCAAAAGCCGGAGCACAGGTTCATGGTCTTCCTTTTTTCAGATATATAGGCGGTTCAAATCCTGTCGTCATTCCTGTTCCAATGATGAATATAATTAACGGTGGCTCTCATTCGGATGCACCGATAGCATTTCAGGAATTCATGATCAGACCTGTAGGAGCTCCAAATTTTAAGGAAGGGCTCAGAATGGGAGCAGAAGTCTTCCATTCACTTAAAAAAGTCCTCAAAGGCCGTGGATTAAGTACTGCAGTAGGTGACGAGGGAGGTTTTGCCCCTACACTCGGAGGGACAGAAGATGCACTGGAGACTATCCTGAAGGCAATAACAGAGGCTGGTTATAAGCCCGGGTCGGATGTAATGATTGCACTTGACTGTGCATCATCAGAATTCTATAAGGATGGGATATATGATTATTCCAGATTCGAAGGATCCAAAGGAGCAAAAAGAAGTTCAAAGGAACAGGTTGACTATATAGAACAGCTTATATCAAAATATCCTATTGATTCTGTTGAAGATGGTATGGCAGAAGGTGACTGGGACGGATGGAAGCTGCTTACCGATAGGATAGGAAAAAAATGCCAGATTGTTGGTGATGATGTGTTTGTTACAAATGTTGAATATCTGAAGAAAGGTATTGATCTGGGATGTGCAAATTCGATACTTATTAAATTGAACCAGATAGGGACTCTCACAGAAACCCTTAATGCCATCGAAATGGCTCACAGAGCAGGTTTTACTACAGTAATTTCACACCGTTCAGGTGAAACTGAAGATTCTACAATAGCTGATATAGCCGTTGCTGTGAATTCAGGTCAGATTAAGACCGGTTCTTGTAGCAGGACAGACAGGATATGCAAGTATAATCAGTTACTCAGGATTGAGGAAATGCTTGGTGATCTTGCTATTTACGGTTATAAGAAATAAGTTATCAACATTTGTTTAATATCATTTGTTAATATCGGGTTTATAACAACGAAGTTATTTAAGTGTTTTTTTGCTTTTTCTATCTTATATTTACACTATCGGATGAGCGATAAAAGGCTGCTCAAAAGATGTGGAGCCGCAGAGGGCTTCTTAGCTGAAGTACAAAGCGGTTCGTACAGACCTCAGGGTTTGCACATCAGGAGAGCCGGGGTCTGAGCTGAAGGACCAAAAGTCCCGAGTGTCTCAGCAAGTCGCTGAAAGCGGAAACGTTCTTTCAATGACCGGGTCACAGGGCTTCAGGGAAACATAGGGCTTCGGTCAGATGTTAACTGAAACTGGCGCTTGTTCCTTCGGGAGCATACTCCGGAGCCTGAATGACACACCGTCCCGGAAAGTCCTGCCGAAGGGCAGGAACAAAAGGACAGCCGGATGGTTCTGCCCTAAAAAGCAAAACCTGAAAGCCATGGGTTACAAACACAGATCGTAAGACCTGTTATGAAACCGGCCGTAATAACAGTAATCCGACGCCGTATGTGGCTTCGGCAACAAACGGCGAATGGGAATTATTCCAAGTGAATAGTTCCCATTACTGTTTTATGGGGGTTGACATATCCGAAAAGCTTATTTAGGCGCTTAAAACTGCTACTCGAAGTTATGGTTTTTTAGCTTACCGATAATTCCATTTCTCTCGTATCTTTACAATTTATTCAATATTGATGCCTCACTCAGGATTATCTTCTTTTATTACATACCTTGAAAGTGAGAATGAACTTCTCAGAATTAAACAATTTGTTGACCCTGTACTTGAAATAACCGAAATAACCGACCGGATTACAAAGTCGGGAGGGAAAGCTCTTCTCTTTGAAAATAACGGAACAGATTTTCCGTTGCTGATCAATGCTTTCGGTTCGGACAGACGTATAGCCATGGCAATTGGCAGGGAGAGTCTCGATGATACAGCTGCTGAAATGTTAGATTTGTTAAATGGACTGACCGGCAGGAAAATAACCATTAAGGAAAAAATCAGGAACTTACCCGCTTTACTAAAAATATCAGGTTACCTGCCTTCATTTAAAAGAGGCAGAGGTACTTGCCAGGAGGTGATATATCGTGATCCGGACCTTGGCATTTTGCCTATTCTGAAGTGCTGGCCTTATGATGGTGGAAAATTCCTCACTCTTCCGGCGGTACATACGATTCACCCACTGACAGGAAAAACCAATGTCGGAATGTACAGAATGCAGGTGCTTGATAAAAAACGTACCGCAATGCACTGGCAACGTCACAAAACAGGCGCTTCACATTTTGAAGAATGGAAAAAAACCGGGAAACGGATGCCTGTTTCCGTGACATTGGGAGGAGACCCCGTTTATACTTATGCCGCAACAGCTCCTTTGCCTGAAAATATTGATGAGCTGATACTTGC
>CAZPMM010000260.1:0-4065 GCA_964587405.1 uncultured Rikenellaceae bacterium | reverse complement strand
CGCGCGACCCACAGCTTAGAAGGCTGTTGCTCTATCCAGCTGAGCTACGGAACCAAATTTATTTTAACGAACACTCAACCCATCCCGAGTACTCGGGATTGCTCTATCCAGCTGAGCTACGAAACCTCTTGCCGGCGCAAAATTACATTTTTTTTAATTCGTTGCAACTTTAAAAGTATCCTTAAAATAATAAAAAATGCGACAATAAAATATGAAATAAATGAAAATCAGATGTTTTATTAATTGTGGACATATAATAGCATAAATTTTTGCCTTAGCCTTACGGAATTCTATCAAATATTAAGACTGATTTGTCAATATTATCCTGCCTTTCGTCATAATGTCATTTTTGATCCTTTGCCAAATCAATTTTTCTTTATTATTTTGTTCCAAGCTCATGCTATTGGTATAAGAGGAGTTGAGCAAGGGTTGGAAGTGAAAATCAACAGGATTGTATTGCAGACATTGACTTTCACATCTGGAACCGGAGGAATAGCGCCAGCTTACCATGGTTCCATCCTTTTATCAGACAGTAGACACGGGAATTATCTCATAAATAAAACCCGCTCCCTGATGTTCACGACCACCCTTCCTCCTCTTATTTTTTTTGTACCTGCTTATCTGAACCAATACAATCAAAGGAAATGTATAATAAAAAGAATTGTTTTTAATTTTCGGGAGATAAATGAAAACATACATTCGCAGAAGGGAAAAAAACAATAGTCTTGTTATCATGTACGGTGCATGGGGAACAGATGAACATGTATTTGCACCTTTATGTAATGATGAATTTGATTTCATACTTTTTTATAATTATTCTGCCGATCAGGCACTTGTTCTTCCTGAAATGAAAACATATAAAAAGATAACACTCATAGGATGGTCTCTTGGTGTATGGGCTGCAGAATATCTGACTCCGTCAACAGGTATTGTACCTACGGTTACAATAGCAGTAAACGGAACCCCGGTCCCTCTGAATGACAAATACGGAATTCCTCCCAGGTCATTTGAAGAATCACTTGAACATATCACTGAAAAAAGCATGGAGAAGTTTTATTACAGGATGTTCGGAAACAGAAGGACATACAACCTCAATTCGGACAAAATACCAAAGAGAACACTTAGTTCTGTTCATGATGAAATGAGATGGCTATATAACAGGATAATGGAGCAGAAAGAACCCGGTTTTCATTGGGATTATGCGGTGACAAGCAAAACTGACAAAGTTTTCCCATCAGAAAATGTTATTAAATACTGGAAAACAAAAAAAAGGACGAAGCAGATCATTGTTCCTTATCCACACTACATGTTCTACAAATGGGATTCATATGCCGATTTCATAAATTTTGTTGAAAAGTATTATGGTTATGGTAAACCTTTGCTGGAAATGCAAGAATCAGCAAAAGGATTACAGGTCTTTGAGGAGAATATTTGAATCTGAAGCGGTAATAATACGATCAAATCTATCAAGTATTTTAGTCACCTTTTCATATTCCGTATTTTTCATGACATATCTTTCCTGGGTGCCTTTTTTATCGAAGCGTGACAGAACATAACTGACTGTAAGCTTATTAATATCCATCGCCGGCTGATACAACCTCTCCTTATCTTCATGTTCAATTATTACCGAAATCAGGCCTGCTCCGCTCAGATCCTCAAGTAATTCGCGGGCAAGACGGACAGGGATTTTAAGTGTTCGGCTGATCTTTTCGGAACTCAGTGGTTTTTCACCAAGATCAAAACTTCTGATTATGAGATACATTACAAGAAGCGCCATTGTACGTTTCTGAAAATGACTGATATTAAGAGCTTCCGATTCGAATTCATATCTTGAAATGTTCTGGTTTGCAAATGACAGTTCGGCGCCAAGCAGAATAATGCTCCAGCAGGTTTCCAGGAATATCAGAAAAAGAGGTATTGCTGCAAGTCCTCCGTAAATAGCGCTGAGTTTGGTAATGCCATATTGCAGATCGAGGTAAAGCCATTGCAGTATTTTCAAAAAAGTGCCGGCAATAATACCGGAAATAAGTGCAGGAATAAATCTTACTTTGACATTAGGCATCACTATAAACAGCAATGTAAGCATCAGCCATGTGAGAATATATGGAGTGGATTTGATAAGGAAGCTCACTACCCATTTAAATGATGTAAGCATTTGTGCCTTTTCCATGAATCCAGATAGGTTGGCTATAATGAATATAGAAATACTGCTGGAAAGAATTATCAGTATAGGTGCGATCAGCATTATTGTAAGGTAATCAGTAAATTTTCTGTACCATGGCCTGCTGATTGAGGTCTGCCAGATATGATTAAAGGAAGTTTCTATCTGACCGAGCAAAGAAATAACTGACCACAGGAGTATGATTGCTCCGACCCCGGCAAGATAACCTCCTCTTGTACGCTGGACAGTATTCTTGGCGTTTTCAAGAAGAGGATTAAGAATATCGCTGTATAGTGTAAACTCTTTTGTGTTTCTGATGAGGGATTCTAGATTCTGATCCAGACCAAATCCTTTTGCTATTGCCAGTGCAATTGCGACAACAGGGACTATCGAAATAAGAGTATAAAATGTCAGTGCCGATGCACGAAGACTTACATTGTCATTGAGTGAGTTCCGTGCTGCCAGTACAATTATTCTGAGCTGCCTTATCAGAAAGCTTTTTCTTTTTGATAATTCGGAAAGCGGCGTATGCCATATTGCATCATTCCACTTTTTAATTTTCTTTAATGGCCAGGATAATTCAGGATTTGCCATCATTAAGATTTTTATTGCAGACCACTATTTCAACTAATTCACAGGTGCAAATATACATAAACTATGTAAATAGTTCAACAGTAATGCTATATATTCAGTGAAGGTAGAATATTTCTTCTTCCGTGTATTTCACGATACGTGCAGAACAGGCATACTTTATAAAATCTGAACAGCCATAAAGGGGGATTGGATGAATCTATTTTTAATTCCATTCTTTCCCTGTACCGTATATAGATCCCTGCAAGAATAAGAGTCAGGTGAAATATTCTCAGGATATTATATATCTGAAGCATTCTGACGGTTGAAGAAAAAGTAAGCTTATCCGTTACCATGTCATACAGTTTACTTAAGTTTTCAACACCAAGCTTTGTCTTGTTCAGAAATTCCCTGTTTGATTCAATACCTTCG
Source organism: uncultured Rikenellaceae bacterium (assembly GCA_964587405.1). Classification (GTDB taxonomy): domain Bacteria; phylum Bacteroidota; class Bacteroidia; order Bacteroidales; family VadinHA17; genus LD21. Next base: position 902 of record CAZPMM010000260.1, on the reverse strand, counting down.
TGCATAAGTCCGTTATCAATATGAAGGATGCTGATTCCTGCCTTACGCAGTTGATAGCTCATGAGAGTATCTTCGTGACCGTATTGTTTAAGCTCCTCATTAAATCTCAATTTCGAGAAAATTGTACGATCAAAGAGCACATTAAAGGTCGAAAATCTTTGATAAGGATATTTGTTTCTTTCTGAAGCTTTCAGTTCATCTTTTTTTCTTCCGTATTTCCATCTCAGTATCTTGTCAGGATCTCCGGGTGGGGATTTGTGATATATCACACCACCACATGCCACTCTTGCAATTGACATTACCGGAATCCATTTCTGAATATATGCTTCAGCTGTTCCCGGGACCATAGTATCTGCATCGATAAAAAGAAGGAAATCACCTTTGGCTTCCATGGCAAGTCTGTTCCTTATTGCAGCCCTTCCAATATTCACAGGAGAATCCAGTATCTTTACACCTCCTCCTTCAAGTGACCGGTATTTTGCTTTGTATTCGGGAGAAGATCCATCATCCCCGATAATGATCTCCATCAGCTCAGGTATCCTTCCAATGCAGCCTTTCATACTGTAAACGAGTGCTACAATATCATAATCATGAACCGGAATGAGCAAAGAAATTGTCATAATATCTACGCTCCATTAAATTTCCAAATTTACAACTTATTTCGGAATATAGTTTGAGTATCTGTTTGGAGAAGAATTTACAATGATTATTTTTGTGCTCATGTCTGATTTATGAATTTTTAGATGAATAAGTTTCTTCCGGTTATTCTACTGGCAATGCTTCCTCTGATTACCTGTTCTCAGGGGAAAAGTGGTTACGGGATCGATGTAAACATTACAGGAATAAGTGATTCAACGATTTTCCTTGCATATCATTATGGAGATAAGCAATACCTCACCGAT
>CAZPMM010000259.1:0-4071 GCA_964587405.1 uncultured Rikenellaceae bacterium | reverse complement strand
CAAAAAGATAAAATCTCTGTTTCAATATCATGCCAAGACTGATCTAGCCGAACAGTAGGAAACATCACTTACCTCCTTGTCTCTTCTGATTGAATAGAAGCAGCGTTGCCTATATATTCCCACACCAGGTCATCAAGATTTCCCTCCAGTATACCTGAAACATCGGCTGTTTCATATCCTGTCCGGTTATCTTTTACTAGCGTATAGGGCTGTAAAACATACGAACGAATCTGGTTGCCCCACTCTGCTGATACGCGGTTCTTCAACTCCTGCATCTCGCGAGTCCGGTGTTCCTCCAGGAGCGAGGTGAGTTTCGATCGAAGCAATTTCATAGCGGCTTCCTTATTGCTGAGTTGGGATCGTTCTGATTGGCAAGTTACCGTAATCTGGGTAGGAATGTGCACGATTCTGACAGCGGTATCATTTTTCTGCACATTCTGCCCGCCATGCCCGGAAGCATTAAACGTATCGATGCGAAGATCTTTTTCTTCAATCTGCAAGTCTTCCGATTCGAGAATAGGAATCACTTCCACCAATGCAAAGGAGGTGTGTCGTCGCTTATTGGCATCAAACGGAGAGATCCTGACTAACCGATGCACTCCTTTTTCACTTTTCAGATAACCGTATGCCTGCTCACCTTCAATTTCTATAGTAACTGACTTCACACCTACTTCATCCCCTGGTTGAAAGTCAAGCTGCCGCGTTTTATATTCATTCCTTTCAGCCCATCGCAGGTACATACGAAACAGCATGGCTGCCCAGTCATTGCTTTCTGTTCCTCCGGCACCTGAGTTGATCTTTAAAATAGCACCCAGTTGATCTTCTTCCTTTCTGAGCATATTTCTTACTTCAAGATTCTCGATCAGTTCAATACAATTTTCGTACTGCGCATCCATATCCTGTTCGGTAGCTTCCCCTTCATTGAAAAAATCACTTATCACTGACAAATCATCCAGTGAAATATTCACTTTGTTAAAATCGTTTGTCCAGCTTTTCAGTTGGGATATGCTTTTCAGGACTGCTTCAGCATTTTTCGGATCATCCCAAAATCCGGGTTGACGGGATATGTTTTCTTTTTCTTCAATCTGTTTACACTTTCCGGCAATGTCAAAGATACCTCCTTAACGCATCACGGCGTCCGTAAAGACTTTTTATCTGTTCAGCAGTTATCATAATCTTTGTTTTTATATCTTATCAGATCTTTAGAGATCCATTGTGTTCCCTGGTGTTTCCGGCACGATTGCTATCAGTACCTCGTGATCTTAAGTGGCAAAAATAATCCTTCCTCTCCAATATGCTTTATTCAATGTAAATAAATATTTAAGACAACTTATTGTGAGGTAATAAAGTTAATCACTCAACATGTTTTAGACAATAAAAGCTTTGCCAAAGTTACTTAAAAAACAAAAAATACCCGCCCCTCCGATGTAATCGTGAACAGGATTTTAGTTTCTTCAAAATTTATTATTATTGACTTTCGGTTTCAAAGATAATAACAATTTTGACAAACAAGCAAATTTTTTTGATTAAAACTATATTTTTTTACATTAAATTTTTGTTTTTTAATTTTTTTATTTCTCAGACATTCCGATTTTTTTGTAAATATGCCGGTGTTTTCAATGTTACAAACTAATAATTAACTTTTTATGTTAAAATCCTGTATGTATCGTAACCTTATTGAAGCCGGATGTGATGAAGCCGGAAGGGGTTGTCTTGCCGGACCGGTTGTTGCTGCAGCAGTAATTCTTCCCAGGAATTATAAGAATAATGACTTGAATGATTCAAAAAAACTGACATTTAAAAAGAGGCAATTGCTCAGAAATGAAATAATCAATTCTGCCATTTCATGGAATACAGCATTTATTGACAACAATGAGATTGACAATATAAATATATTAAGGGCATCTATCAAAGCTATGCATCTGGCAATAGGCGGCTTGTCAAAAGTACCTCAGCATTTACTTATTGACGGAAACATATTTTTCCGGTACAGGGATATTGATCATACAACTGTAATAAAGGGAGATTCTCTTTTTTTATCAATTGCGGCAGCATCGGTTCTGGCAAAAACATTCAGGGATGAATTCATGGAAAAGATCCATATGGAGTATCCTCTTTACGGATGGGATAAGAACAAAGGTTATGGTACAGCTTTTCACAGGGATGCAATCATGAAATATGGAATAACTCCTTATCACAGAAAATCATTTACTCTATTTAACACGCAACTCACAATTGAGTTTTAGCAGACTTCATATCCTTATAAAAAGTTATATTTGAAGCCTGATTTAATTAAGCCATACTTGATCAAATATGAAAAAATCATTATTACTATTATTATTTGTTTGTTTGTTTTCCGGATCAGCGTTAAGAGCTGATGAAGGAATGTGGCTTTTGCCCATGATTGAGAAGTTGAATGTTGGAAAGATGACTTTACTTGGACTAAAGCTCTCCCATAATGATATTTACAGTATAAATAATGCAAGTCTGAAAGATGCGGTTGTCAGTTTCATGGATGGCGGATGTACCGGTGAACTGGTATCATCACAGGGGCTTATGCTTACCAATCATCATTGTGGTTACAGATTCATACAGTCGCACAGCACTCTTGAGCATAATTATCTGAAAGATGGTTTCTGGGCAATGACAAAAGAAGAAGAATTACCGAATCCCGGACTTTCAGTCTCTTTCCTTATAAGGATAGAAGATGTAACCGATCAGGTATTAGCAGGTGTAAAACCTGAAATGACTGAATCAGAAAGAACTGCTGCAATAAATTCAGCCAGGATTAAAATAGAGAATTCAGCAGCCGAAGGTACAGGTTACAAGACAACAGTAGCATCATTTTACGGAGGTAATTATTTTTACCTTCTCGTTTATGAAAGATACACCGATGTAAGACTGGTAGGTGCACCTCCTTCATCTATCGGAAGTTTTGGCGACGATACTGATAACTGGGAATGGCCACGTCATACAGGTGATTTCAGCATGTTCCGGATATATTCAGGTCCTGACGGAAAACCTGCACCGTATTCAAAGGATAATATCCCCTTGAATCCAAAAAACTGGCTTAAAATCTCACTGAAAGATTTGAATGAAGGTGATTTTACAATGGTTATTGGCTATCCTGGCCAAACACAAAGATATTATACTTCATGGGAAGTAAACGAATTATTGCAGATAACCAATCCAAACCGTATAAGGATAAGAGGTGTAAAACAGAAATCCTGGATGGAAGACATGCTTGCCGATCCAAAAATAAATATCCAGTACGCTTCAAAATATTCTTCATCTGCCAACTATTGGAAATATTCAATCGGACAGAATAACCAGCTGACCAATCTAGGAGTATTAGAAAAAAAGAGAATAATCGAAAGCGAATTCAATAATTGGGTAAATGAAGATGCTGCAAGAAAATCAAAATATGGTGAAGCGTTGAACCTGATAAGAAAGGCTATTGAAGGAAGAGCGGAATTTCAGAATGCATATCAATACCTGAGCGAATGTACAAGAGGTTGTGAAATATTCAATTTCACAAATTATACCGGCAGACTGGCCGAAGCTCTTAAATCCGGTGATCAGAATAAAATTAACGAAGCCACAGAAAAAATAAAGAGTATTACTTCAGAACTGTACAAGGATTATAATTTCAGTACTGATCAGAAAACAATAAAGGCTATGTTGCGTCTTTACCGGAATGATATACCTGTTCAATTCCATCCCGGCTTTTATACTAATATCATTGACAGGAAATTCAGGGGAGATATAAACAAATTTGTGGATAACATGTTCAAACAGACGATCTTTATAAGTGAAGCAAAATTAACTGCTTTCCTGGCTTCTCCAAAGCTTAAGATACTTGAAAACGACCCTGTTACCATTACAGTGAAATCCATCAGTGAGATCCGCAACAAACTTACAGGAGAACTTGGCAAATTTGAAAATGATCTTGCTGCAGGCCGCAGGATCTGGATAGCTGCATTAAGGGAAATGATGCCCGACAAAACACTTTATCCGGATGCTAATTCAACCATGCGCCTTTCATATGGCACAATCCGTAATTATGATCCA
>CAZPMM010000258.1:0-4093 GCA_964587405.1 uncultured Rikenellaceae bacterium | reverse complement strand
ATCCACTCCATGTCAGAGCTACATCCGGACCATTGAGAACACTTATAACTGTTCCCGCATTGGAATAGACATTATAGCGTGCCGGAGAAAATATGTATCCCATTCCCAGCAGTACAATATCTCCTGTTGAACTACGTGTCCCATCAGATGAAATGGTAACAGTTCCGCCGGCGGAGCCATGATAAAAAGCTCCGAAGCTCAGATCTGATGCTACTGTGATGGATGGAGGACGTGGTGGATCTTCCTGAGCTCTGGCATTATTTAAAAATACTGTTGTGAGAATTATTAAGGCTGTTAAAAATACCGGCCTTTTACCATGATATCTTATTTCTTTACAGACTCCCATTAATTATATACAGATATCTTTTTTGATATTTTCCTGTGTTTTGAAATCAGAGTGACAATATATATTCCCGGCTCTGAATCATATAATATTTCGTGATGACCCTTTTCAAAGATCTTTTGAGATATTTCGATGACACCCATTAGGTTTGTTACCATTATTGTTCCCTCAATGAATTCACCGGAATTGATATCAACATTCAATTTTCCGGAAGAATAATATGTCAGGAAAGTAAAATCATCGCCAGACAGTTTGTTAATTGCTGTCGGACTTGAATTTATATACAATGAAAACCTGTCGTTGTATTGTCCTGCCGAAAGTGAACATGAATACTGATTACCTGAAAGAAGGTCCTGGATTATTCCGCCGGTATTATCAGAAAGATATAAGGATGTAACCGGGAGGGAATCATCAAGATAATTTATACTGATAACAATAGTAGCTGTGCGGGATGTTTTAATTCCCAAAGGGATCATACAGCCGGATAACAAAGAAGTGGGGCGCGAGTCGATTGAAAGTTTTGATCCGTCTGAACCCAGCGTATAAAGATTCGGGACTGAAAGATCCGTATTCATGAGTTTAAGCGCATCAAATTTGCTGTCGAACGTTGTTTCAGCATTATCTTCGAAATAAATTACCATGGGATCGGTTGCCTGAGGATCATCATGGAAACTTGCATTAAGTCGCATCAGAGGCTTCGATCCACCTTTGGAAGATTTAATAAATGAATGGGACAGATCTGTTATTCTGACACTGTTATCAAGTGCCAGTGTCCCTGTTACCGGGAATAATCCATTTGAAACGTGTACAAAGAATCCCTGCATTGAGGGGATAATATTTGTTGCCACACCGGGATCGGTTGAAACGCCTCCGATATAGCTGCTGTAGGTACCTCCATACTGGTCATCTGTACTTGCCTTAAAGAAATGAATTGCATTGTCTATGTTTGATTTGGTCCATCCCGGAGCGTCCCAGTCAACAGGTGAAGGATATGGATTACCAACAAGGTTAAATCCAAGAGTATAAGGATTATTATTGTTATATAATGTACGTGACAAAATGCCGTTGTTAACTGTACCTGTAATATCAGCTGTGACAGGTACCGGAGCTGATCCGAAATTGGCTGAATATCCATGCAATGGATTCAAAACACTATCGGGATAATTGTATCTGACCCAACCCGAAGCAGGATCGCCTCCCAATTTCCGGTTTTCATCATATCTGTAGAACATTGAAAATGTTGTTCCAAGACTCATATCATCACTGAATTGAGATACTTTGGCAGCCTGGAACGGAGAGCTGAAATATTTATAGCCGAATCCTGATGGCAGATATCGTTGCATGTTAACATTCCCGGTTATCTCTCCTGCACCGGCTCCATCAATAAGTGCTGTCTGTGTTGCATCTGACAGTAGTGTAAGATAGCCATCCGAGGCCAGGATACCACTGCTGACAGTTACAATTCCTGAGATATTCAGGGACCCCAGAAGTGAAACACCTGCATTATTGTTAACAATCAGATTCCTGATCGTATTACCCGAGAAAACGTCCTGTCCGATTGACTGGGCAGAAGTTCCGTTCAGTTCTATGGTGCCTGCTGAAGCATCAAATGTTCCGCTGTTTGCTATTGTACCAGCGATCTGTAAAATATTTCCATTGACAATTAAAGAAGCGTCACTGTCAATAGTTAAGTTATTTACCGTGCCTGTTCCTCCTGTGCTCAGTACCGGCTGATTTGGCATATTGGAAATATGAACGGAATTTAATGCTCCGGGTATATGAGCGCAGGTCCAGTTATCGGGATTGTTCCAGTCAGAATTTACTGCTCCTGTCCATTCAAATCCTGAGTTAATTGTCAGAAGTGCCGCAGAAGTGTTAACCGGAGAGCTGCCGCAGCTGGCGGAAATAACACACCTGTATTGCTTGTTATTCTTTGTGTTATCAGGATTAATAAGGGTTAACGATGCCGTGTTAGTTCCACCATAGATTCCCCCGTCTGAAATGTTTACACCATCTTCCTGCCACTGGTATGAAAGGTTGTAGCCTGTTGCAGTTACAGAGAAAGTTGCATTGTCCCCTGCACAGATTGTCTGAGGTTGAGGCTGAGAAACGATTGTTATCCCGCTGTAAATAGTGAGGGTTACAGTAGTTTCCGGACTTTCACAGCCGTTCACAGACTGGGTTACGGTATAGGTATATGTTCCGGGTGAGGTTTGCCCGGTAGAAAATGGATTGGCAGTACTGACCAGTGTGCCGCCACTATACCACCTGATATTTTCTCCTGATGTTGCTTCAAGGTATGTTATCTGATTGGAACAGAATTCACGGTCAGGAGCCGTGGGTGCAACCGGAACATCTGTAATATTAATGCTCTTTGTAACACTTGATGATGCTCCGCATGCATTAATGTATGTATATGTTATTGAATACGTTCCTGCAGATGGCGGAGTGAAGATATTCCCGGAGATATAAGGATTCCCAGAATATGAACCTCCCGAAGGATATCCGAAAGTCAGAGTAATAGGACCGGAACAAATACTTTCTGATAAAATGTCTGAATTTGTAATTTCCGTATCGAGGGAATAAAAAGTGGAAGGTGATGACTGGTTATTATATTCTGTTCTCATCCAGCCATTTGAACGAACCTTGTCAGAGATCCTTAATTCATCTATCCTGCCATCGAAGTAATAATTTGAAAGGAAAGGTTCTTTCCCTACAGTTAAATCATTTGAAGCAGTACCGAGAATACCTGTTTTTTTGAAAGGTCTCTCGGGGATACCGTTAACAAAGGTCTTTATTGAATCAAGTACATCTGAGCTTTGACCTCCCAGATAATACCATTGGCCGGTATTTAAAGTTGTTCCTCCGGGTTCATTCCTGTTTAATGATGGATTATTTGCAGAATTTCTTATTTCAAATTCCACTTTATTATTTGTATAGATCCCGAATTTGTAACCACCGCTTGAATTGTTCTGATTACCTGCAATTTTCTGGTCGCGGGTTCCGGCATCCATATAAACCCATGCAGATACAGTTATATTTCCTGCAAAGTTCGTATTAGGTGCATTTAATACTGAAGCATATTGATTGCTACCGTTCAGCTCCAGTGAATTATTTATTTGACCGGCAGAATATGAAGGTGTATTATAAGGTGTTGCTGGTTTATTAAATGATGTAAAATCATTCAGATAGTTATTGTTGAAATGCCAGACTCCCTTATAGTGGCTGTCCCACACTGAAGTAACAGAAGGATCTGCAATCACCTCAGCATTGCCATATAATATTTTGATTAGTGTATTAGCTGAGCATGAAAGAATCGGTATCCTTACCCATGCGATGAGATCACCGTTAATTCCGTTATAATATTCCAGCTGGTGATCAAGTTTATTATAATTTTCATCAGTAAAGATTATATCATAGCCATTCAGATTCTTGATCTTGCCGGCCGGATCATTTTTCAGGAAATTCTGACCGGAAAATGAAATCATCACCGGAAAATTGTAAAGGTTTTCACCGCCGGAGACTTTTGTATGATCTATAGTAATGTTTCTTTCGTGGTTATAATTTAAAGAAGTTGAATAGCAGGGAGTTATTATTACGAGTCCGTTTCCCCCGTTACCTCCGCTTCTGTCAGTATTTGAATTTGCTTTACCGCCTGATCCTCCACCTCCAAATGACCCTCCCGGATCTCCGGGTGAGCTGTTTGATACACCATTTGCACCTGCACCTCCATTCAGATCTTTTGCTGCA
>CAZPMM010000257.1:0-4095 GCA_964587405.1 uncultured Rikenellaceae bacterium | reverse complement strand
ATTCCTGTGCTGAACAACGAAACGGGCAAAAGGGACTGTCAGATCATATCTCAATCCCTTCTCACAGAAGCGGGACGAAAGTCTACCTTGTTCCCGTTTCAGCAATTCATCATCAGAAATACCCAATAAAAAATTTCCGGAATTCAGTACTCTGAAAATAAGTCTGTCACCTTCTTCTCCATATTTGCCCAGCAAGGTCGTAAGATACTCCATTGCAGGTGTCTCAATGGGCTGATAACCATATAATCTGAATACCGATTTGATCGTTTCAAAGATGAACTCCCTCCTGAGCATTTCATCCGTTTGAAAATCACGTGTTCCTTTCGGAATGGATGGTTTTGACATAATAAAAGACAAAAGATAAAAGCATAAGGACAAAAGTATGAAAGATAGATGAATTATTAAACTATCCTTCATATTCTGGAAATAAGGCAGACTACAATATTTTTATCACTCTTCCCTTTACTGCATAGTCGTCACCCCACCTTGGAAAGCTAATTCTTCAGCACATCTTTGTACTCAAGAAGTGCTCCTGGCGTTCACAGCGGCAACCTTACTTTTTGATTTTACAGAGATCTATTGACATTGGTTTCAATCAATTGACATTGGCTTTAGAGGCTGTGTGAAAATGAACTAATCTCATTATTGATAAAAATCAGTCGGTTTTATAAATCCGGCATGTAAAATCGCAGAATAATGACAAAGGCGGGAAATGCTGTTTACTGGACAAAAGGGATTGTGACAGGATATTGGTATCTCTCACCCCTGGCAGCTTTTACAGATGCAATGATAACACAGACTATTTCCAGTATTCCCAGGAATAATATAATCGGAATACCTATTAAAATCAGGCAAAGAGGAGCTGCAAGTATCATGTAAAGAATTATTGAGAGCTGGAAGTTCAGAGAAGCTTTACCATTATTATTAATCCAATATGATTCGTCCTTTTTCGACAGCCAGCAGATAAGTGGACCGATTATTCCACCAAAAGGGAAAAAATAACCTGCAAATGATGATAAATGACAAAGCATTGCCCAGTTCCTTTCAGATTCAGGTATAGTTTTAAACTCTTCCATTTTAGTTCAAGTTTATTTCAAAGACGGATCTTTTTATCCCATGCTGCATCAGTTGAACCTTGCTAACCGTTTCAGGTCTGCCGGCAGTAATCCGTTAGGATTCATCGAATCAATAATATGCGAATTATAATAATACATGTTTGCATCATCCGTCCCGATAAGCATTTTAAAGCAATAACCTTCATCAGCATCTTCCGAAGGCCCCACTTTATGAAGAATAACGGTTCCGGCAACTTTCGCCTCAATGGCTTTAACAATATCCTCCTCTTTAACAATTTCCATATTACCGGAATAAATAGTCCTGATCTTATCCATATCTCCGATGGCAGGTGAGAGATCTTCCTGTCTGACAAGTATTTTTTTACCTGTTACCTGCGGAATGTTTTCATTATAAAATCTAAGATAACGCCTGCCGGTTTTTGAGGGGTCTTCAGTTATCAGGGCAGCATGTTTCTGCATGAACAACAAAATGGAACCAATCTTATACCCGTAATCAAGATCATCGCCATCAGCTGATGATAAAGGGATGGCACATATTTCAGGCATATCACTGATCTTCCTGACATTCTTCCCCTGAATAAGGTTAAGGAAATTAAATGCTGAACCTGATTTATCTTTATCAAATACGGTTTCGGTAAGCATCAGGAAAGAGTATTCCGCTTTGTTTTTACGCTTGTCAAATTCTTCATTGTCAATGAACTCATATGGAGTAAGTGTCCAGTATTCCTGCATTGCTTTCTTTATATATGAATTGAAGAAAGAAAATGCATCATCTTCAAGAACAACACAGGTTGTTGAAGAAGAAAATTGCTTTATTTCATTTTTTGAAGGGAAAGGAGCCTGACCCGCGAGCAAGAAAGTGAACAGTGACAGAGTCAGCACAGTAAAGGTTTTCTTCATAACAATTATTCATTAACAGGCAAATAGAGAGGATTCTTCTCATTAAACTTACGGATATAAACAAACATCAACTCTTTCTTCTTCTTCCGCGGAAGCTGAACATATTCTTCATATAACTGTGCATCCTTCATAAGAAGAAGTTTGGTGTTCTCCAAATCAAAGTCCATAACCTTTCCCGTCTCAAAATCAACAATAAACTGCTTGATTTCACTTCTGGCCATGTTCCTTGAATAAGGTGAATAATATGAACCGTAAGGATAATAATAATTTCCGTAGTAACTGTATGGTGAATAATATGGAGAATAATAATAATAGGGATCATAATAACCATAACCGTAAGGGCTGTTGTAATACCTGGGATCATATGTCGTAATATCTGCGACAAAATGACTTATACTGCCAACAAAAGTGATTCTGTTAAAATTACCCTGTACCTGAATATAAATAATTCCGTTCCGTGAATAACCCCAGATATCGCTTCTGTTTACTTCCTGTCTTATACCCATATTATCATAAAAGTAGATTTTGTCAGATTCCAGAAGGTCCTTGAAAAACTCCTTGTCATTATAATCGGCCGATGTAAGTATCTTGGCCTTGGGGATCGGATTATTCATTTTCACCTGATCAAAATTAAGGTATATACCATCCTTAAACCTGAAATCCGGCGTAAACTTAACCATTCCCCCCTCTTCCTGGCATGATGCCTGAATGAAAGGAATCACAGCCAGACAAAAAGTAATTAAAGTAAATTTCCTCATCTTTGTCTTTTTTCCTTTATCCTTTAATTTGATCTGATCAAATATCATACCGTATTTGCAAATTTAACGATTTACTTGAAAGCATTGAAATATCCCTGATGGTATATTTATCATATATTTTTGTTACATTTGCACTAATGTCGATAAAAGGATTTTTTGTTTTGCCAATACTTTCTTACCATGCTGAAAGAACCTGGAGTAGATTATAATGTTGATTCCGGCCATTCCTCTGAAGAATTCTATGAAAATCAAAATAAAAGGCTGAGAACTTTTTTCTTTACAGCCATATCACTGCTTATCCTTGCTGTCATTTTTCTTTTATTCAATCTGAAAATGCCTGCAGGAATACTAATAATAATAACTGCAGCTATAGGATTGTTCCTCACAAAACAGGTTAATGATTTAATGTTCTCGATACGGAACCTCCTTAAAGACGTTTCATCTGCCAATGAAAGCAAGGATAATGTCATTACAGATTTCAGCCATAAAATCAGAGAACCACTGAACAACCTTGTCATAATTACGGATATGCTTATGGACTCAGATCTCGGCCAGAAGGAAAAAGATCTTCTCGAAACATTTGTTGCCTCTACCAAGAATATGGTGACCTCGGTAAACGAACTGACAATGCAGTCGGCACAGAGTATAAGCTTTGAATCAAGAAAACATATCAGATTCAACCTGCTTTCAACAATCCAGAATACGATCGAACTTTATAACCTCAAGGATAAATCGATCATTGATTTTACACTTAACAAGAAAGAATATTTTGATTTTGACTGTTCGGGCGATCCGATTATTCTGAAACAGATTCTTCTTGACATTTTTAATAATATTGAGAACCAGGATACTGGCAGACCTATAAAAGTAACAATCGACATAAAAAAAATAAAAGAGACTGGCAGTGAAATTTTCGTCGGGCTCAGAATCAGAACAGACGATAAAATTGCCCTTATCGATGAAAAAGAGCTTCAACAGAGTCTTGCTGCAAGACTGATAACAAACAGAAGAGGTCTGTTCAGCCAGGAAATCGGACAGGATTATTCAGTGTTGAACATAAGCCTTCCGTTTACAATTGCAGTCAGCAACAGCCGGTTGAAAATCGTAGCTCAGGAGCCGGCTGAGATGAAGATAAAGGAAAAAACTTTCCGTGAACTTAAAGACATAAGTATACTTCTCGTAGAAGATAATCTTATCAATCAAAAGATTACAATGCTCACGCTACAGCCTCTGGTCAAAAGTATCGATACGGCATCAAACGGAATGGAAGCTCTTGATAAAGTCAGCACCTCCAAATATGATATAATACTTATGGATATACAGATGCCTGTGATGAGCGGCCTTATAGCCGCTGAAAGGAT
>CAZPMM010000256.1:0-4099 GCA_964587405.1 uncultured Rikenellaceae bacterium | reverse complement strand
CTGTGACTGAAATGTGCCACCTTCCCGTTTATAGTAAGGGCCGGTTTATCGGTAACCCTATCGGGAGGAGTGTAATAAAAAGCATATTCTCCATCCCAATGCTTATTATAGTATGGTTTGATTAATCTTGCTTCCACAGCAGTTCCCTGCAGAGCTTCCATATTTATTCCCGAGGAATATAATGACAGAGGCATATCAGGCAGATCCTTGTTGTATTTTCCCATAACGGTAAAATAAGCAGGATCAAATTCATTATTACCTGCATACCTGATACCCCATTCCTTTTCAAGAACAAATTTGCCCATTCCGGTATCAAGACCTGATATGCCGCTTGAAATAACCGGTTTACCGGCATCTATATGGTTTTTTACCCGGCGTGCGATCTCATCGGTAAAGACTATATCATCGGGTATAATAAGTACTTTATATTTACTCCAGTCGGAATATTCTGTAACAACATCAAATTGCTGCCTGAGTTCGCAAAGCATTCTTACTGCCGCTCTCAATTGCTTATCGCTGCCAGCCTGTTTTCTGATATTCCTGTTACCTCTTGGATATACCAATGCTATTTCAGTTATGTTTTTCGCATCATAAGTCCAGGGATCAAGAGTCTGTAATTCCTTATATATTTTTTCAAGTCTGTCAAAGACAGCAGTTTCAAGATCACCCCTTGGGTGGAAATGACCACCCACATCAGGGCGCATCCCATTGGCAAGTCCATATAATAATTCCGATTTTATTGCGGCTTCCGTGCGAAGGCTGCCAAAATCACCCCAGTCATAAAAACGGGCATTCATATTAAGAATTGGCATATCTCCAAGTGTCCGCATATAATGAGAAAGTACAGGCAGATATTCATATCCCCATGAACCCGCAGGAAGGCATTCACATTCGAGATGTGTTCCTATATCAAGCTGATCCTCAAAACTGATACCATTGAAATAAAGCAGGTAATTAGGATTAATTTCCCTTACTGCCTTTGAGATATCCTGTGACAGACGGACTGCCGAAAAATCAGCAAATTTTACCACTTCCTCATAATTTGTCCAGTCAATTCCTTTTTCCTTCATTTCCTTAACACAAACCGGGCAAACACAAGGATAAGCGCCAAGACAATCAATGAAAAATCCAGAAACGGGATAATTCAGAGCAAGCTCCCTGATCATTGAAATAAGGTGATCACGGTAAGGTGTATTATAACACATTGTCCTTACATAAGGAGTAAACCGGGGTTCACGATATTCCCGTCCGTCAAAGTATAGTGTGGTCCAATCCCGGTGTTCAAGGCCTTCTGCACTGCTTATACCTCCGTTAAGATAAACAGTAAGAGCAATGCCCTTCCTTTGACAGGCATCGGCAAGTTTACCTATAAGATCATACTTCAGCGAAGGATGCCTGATGCCGATCTTTGTATTATAATATGCCATCCCAAGGTTACAGCGGGCATGAAAAGTAAGATAGTCAACCCCGCACCGTTTAATCCTGTCCGTAAATGCCTCTGCATCAAATGTTTCACCTACATCGGGGCAGGCAGGCAGTGTGTGGTTATCGTAAAAAAGACTGTACCTTATGTCAGGAATTTTTTCCGGCCCTGTTTTGGAAACAGAACCAGCCTGGGTAAACGATATAACAGGTACAAGAAGACTGAGAAGGAGAATCAATAATCTTTTCATAAACTAATTAATTTAATGTCATTATCATGATTTCAGAATTCAAATTCACTGTCATACCAGATATTTGTCGCGAAGGTTTAATATTATCTGATATAATACATTAATAATTATCTATAGTTGCTGGTCAAATCTCACTTAATGGTTATTGAAAAAATTAAATCCCAATTTCTGACAAAAAGGCTTCCCATTTTCAAATTTATAGCTATTATTATTAATATTGTGTAAGTATATTATCTAAAAATAACACGATCTTAACATGCTTCCCATATTCCAAAAAATAGAAGCCAATATCAACCATTCCTTTTATGTGGAACATATGAAATTCTGTTATTTTCCAAATCCTCTGCAGTTCCATCCCGATATTGAGATCTTATATGTAATTAAAGGTAGTGGTACACGTTTTGTAGGAGACTCCATTGAACGGTTTGGACCAGGTGAAATTGTTATTATTGGTGAGAATGTACCTCATTTATGGTACAGCGATGAAAAATATATTCAAGGGAACAATAATCTCACAACAGAGGTGATATTCATACTATTTAAGAAAGCAGTATTTGGAGAATTATTCTGGAACATGCCTGAATCAAAATCTATCCAAAAACTGATCCAGCTTTTTCAAAGAGGGATCAGGTTGACCGGAAACACAGCCACAGAAGTATCCAGGATGATGCTGTCGATATGTAAAGTAACAGGATTCAAACGAATAATACTACTGTTATCCATTCTGGAAATGATAGCAGAAAATAAAGAGTTCAGGATACTTGCAAATCCGGTATTCAATAATATCATTAATCAGACTGATTCGGAAAGGCTTAATAAGGTATATGAATATGTGATCAGCAATCACGATCGGAAGATTTCGCTGAAAGAAGCATCATCAATAGCAAATCTATCAGTACCTGCATTTTGCCGCTATTTTAAAAAAAGGACCAATAAAACATTTGTTCAGTTTCTTAATGAAATAAGGATTTCATTTGCATGCCGTCTCCTGCTTGAGGAAAATCTTCCTGTTTCAAAAACTGGTTATGTATGTGGATATGATAATGTTTCCTTTTTTATAAAACAGTTTAAAAAGATTACAGGATTCACACCGCTTGTGTACAAATCAAAATATTCCGTCTGATACCGTTATCTGGTGAAGGATTTATAAGCAATTGGTTATTAATAAAATGCATTAATTTTCCCATCATAAATGCGTGATATTTGTATCTTCCAATCAATAATCCTTGCTGTTATGATCAGATATACTTTGAACCAGAGGTAACTACGGCATCACTATTTTAATGCCAGGAAAAACCTATGATTGAATTCGATATCATTTTCCCTTAACCATCTGCGAAGGGCTTTTGAGATTTTTCGGCATTTTATTATTACTGTACCGGTTTCCTTTGACGAGATTTCATACAGTGTTCTCATGGCTATTTGGCTTCTATTTAAAATTGGTATGGTAAAAATAATGAATCAGAAGTCTCTTGTCAATACGCAAAAGCCCATTATATGGGGAAATGCACTTGTTTTAAAAACCATTCATCAGCCCTTAAATGACGATCACGGAAAAAAGAAGCATGGTTCATGGGATTTAACCATCCATTCGTCAAAACAGATGTCATATTTACCAAAAAAACACCTTTCAGGAGTGATTTTTAGCTCATATCATAACATAACTCTCTTATTATATGTACCTTACATGTAAGATTTATTTACAAATCCGGCATTGTTTCAATTTTGACCAACGGCAATATTTTTTAGACTTAAAAACCCGGTTTTTGGCTTTCCGGGGCTAAAAACAGCTTTGTTCCAACCGGTAAAACGTCAGATTTTCTATATAATGATACATTTCCCGTGCAGGGATTTAAGTCTCCACAGGAAGAGAGGCATCTCTGATCCGTCGGCTAAAGACCAACAACAATTGAACCAACAACATTTGGACCAACTGCGATTGAACCAATGTATACCAGTATTATTATCAGGTTGTCATCAGGCTGAAGGATATTTATGAAGTTACCAAGTTTATTTTTGTTTTCAGGACTGACATCATCAGTATCCAGGATCAGGTCTCTGGGATACTTTGATTTAAGGCCGATCGCCTTAACTAAATCTATTCAAATATCCCCTGCCATGTTGTTCCACATGGGAAAAAATTCCGGGCAACCACTTCATAAGGCACAGGATCAGGACAATATGGAACACCATCCGTTATTGAGGTGGCATAGCCAGGTGATAATAATTATCAGGAACAGAATTAGATATACTTAATTTACCATGAAGTAATACTGAATTTTTAATAGTTATAAAAGTTTTCATATCCAATTCCAAGGTCATATCTGCCCTGAGATATTGAAATTGGTTCGCCATTCAGAAAAGTCTTCAGATTAAAGTATCCTGACATGATAGTTCTGCTGAGTTCCTCATCCACATATAATCTT
>CAZPMM010000255.1:0-4118 GCA_964587405.1 uncultured Rikenellaceae bacterium | reverse complement strand
ATGTGCCGGAATAATTACGGGATTATGGATACATCCCGGATATGTTTTCTTTGCTGTTTTTTCATCTTTCATAATACTTCTTTTCTTCGCGAGTCTTTTTTTCAACAGGTACCTGACAAATAATATTTATGGTATTGCACTTACCCTGGCTCTCTGGCAGGCAGGACTTATGCTTTATACTGCCGAAAAAGCCTGTATTTCAGATCTTGCTGATGAGGAGACTGTGTACAAAGGTATACTTGACGACATGCCCGAGGAAAAAGAGAATACCTGGAAAATGACAATCAGGCTTAAAAGTATGGTTGACAATGGATATTTACGGAAAGTCGGAGGATCATTGCTTTTATATCACAAAAAAAATGCTGATCCTCCCATCTTTCTTCCCGGAGATGAACTCACAATAAAATGCAGAACCGAACCAATCAGAAACAGAGGGAATCCTTCAGAATTCAATTACCGCTTTTATATGGAAACCCAGGGAATAAAGTATCTTTCATTTACCGACAGCAGTGATATTATCAGTTATTATACACCCGATCACAGAAAACTGAGATACTCCGCGCTTATCATAAGAGAGAAGGTTCTGGAAATGTTCCTTGAACGGGGTGTCAGTGAAAAAATGCTCGGACTGGTTGCTGCCATGACACTCGGACAAAAAAACCTGCTTGATCCGGAACAGAAACAGTATTTCATAAAGGCAGGCGTGATGCATATTATGGCGGTTTCAGGATTACATACAGTAATCCTGAGCCTTTTCATCTTCAGAATACTTTTCTTCTTAAAAAGGAAACTGAATATCGTCAGGATACTCATTACCCTGTTGATATTATGGATTTTTGCATTTATAACCGGACTTACACCTTCGGTTCTGAGGGCAACGTTAATGTATTCCTTCTTTCAGGCAGGCAAAGCCATGAAAAGAGAAGTTAATTCGGTCAATTCAATACTGGCTTCAGCATTTATTTTAATAATGATACGGCCATCTGTTATTTTTGATGCAGGATTTCTCCTCTCCTACTCTGCAGTGATATTTATTATATGCTTTTATCGCGACCTTTACTCAAAAATCACTTTCTCGCACCGCATACCTGATCTGATATGGCAATCTGCAGCCGTAACCGTCATAGCCCAGGCAGGAACTCTTCCTCTTACAATAATGTTATTTAACAGATTTCCGGTTTGGTTCATTCTGTCTAATGTAATAATAGTACCTCTGTCATCACTGGTTGTTATAACCGGGGTATTGATCATTGTCTTTTACCCCATTCCTTTTCTCTCCGGGATAATTGGCAGAATGCTTGATTTTTTGACCGGACTTACAGAAATCCTTACAGAAAAGGCTGCATCACTTCCATTGTCAACAATAGAAAATATAGGGATCACAAGTATTGAATGTATCCTACTCTCTATAACACTGTTCCTCTTCTTCCGCTATCTTCTCAATCAAAAATCAATACCTGTTATCTTTCCGCTTACAGGGCTTCTTCTGTTTATGTTTGCAGGAACAATTCAGGATATATCCGTCAGAAAATCAGGCGAGATAATTGTTTACAATACTATAGGACATACCACTGTCGGTATCAGAACAGGTAAAAACCTTTTCTGTTATTCTGATACACTGAATCCGGGTAAAGAAATTAACAGACAGAAAGCTATGTCTGGTCTTAAGGAAGAAAGGAATACCACGAATGAGAACATATATATTGAAATTGAAGGATGTTGTAAAATTTTGATCACTGACCTTTTAACCTCATCTATACTGGAGAAGTCATCACCAGACATAATTGTTATAAAAGGAGAAAAGCCTGTCATCGGGAGTGATATCAGGACTCAAAAGAAACTTAAGGCACTTGTTATAGGTCAGGGGCTGCAACAGAGTTACAGCATTAAATCCCTCAAAGCTGACACAGTGCATTTTGTAAAGACTTCTGGTGCATTTCACCTCAGATTGTAAAGCATGTTCAAATAAATGTATGAAAAAACTTGAGTATTAAAGTATTTATCTCTTATTTTGCCCAGTTTTTTCATTCATTTATTATGAGAATAGTGATTGCCGGTGCAGGTGAAGTGGGTTCTCATCTCGCCAAGATGCTTTTGAATGAAAATCATGAGATCATTCTTATCGACCCGGAAGATGCAAGTCTCAAACCGATAGAATCAACTCTTGATGTACTGACTTATCATGGTTCAGCAACATCAGTCAAGATCCTGCAAGACATACTTCAGAAAAAAACTGACCTCTTTATAGCGGTTGCCACTACGGAAAACACAAATATCATTTCTTCTATGCTGGCAAAGCGTTTCGGTGCACTGAAAACAATTGCACGTATAGATAATCTGGATTACCTTGAACCATCAAATCTGGAATATTTCAATAATCTTGGCATTGATTCACTGATATATCCTGAACTGATTGCCGCACGTGAGGTTCTCGGACTTCTCCAGGAAACCGGAACAACTGAATACATGGAATTCTCAGAAGGAAAGTTGTCGATGTTTGTTCAACGTCTCGAGGAAAATGCACCCATAGTCAATAAAAGTCTGCAGGAAGTTTCATTAACAAGAAAAAATGACCAGTACAGGGCTGTTGCCATAAAACGGAATGACAAAACAATTATTCCCAGGGGAAATGAGCAATTTATGGCTGGTGATCTTGTATTTGTCATTTCTACTAATGAAGGTATCGATGAGATGATGAAATCTTCAGGAAAAGAAAGCCATGCGGTAAACAGCCTCATGATCCTCGGAGGCAGCAGAATAGGAAAACACGTTGCACTTTATATGCAAAAAAATTGTGAAGTAAAGCTAATTGATTCCGATCCTGAAAGATGTGAAGCCCTGGCAGAGGTTCTTGATAATACACTGATCATCAATGGCGACTGCAGGGATGCCGAGCTTCTGGAGCATGAAGGCGTATCCAAAATGGATGTATTCATCGCCGTAACCGGTAATTCTGAGATCAATATCCTGTCCTGCCTTCTTGCAAAAAAAATGGGTGTAAAGAAAACTATTGCCGAAGTGGAGAATATGGAATATATCAATCTGGCTGAAAATTCAGGGATAGATACAATAATAAATAAAAAAATTGCTGCGGCAAGCAGAATTTTCAGACATACAAAAAGCCTTAATGTAACGCAGGTAAGGTACATGACAGGAACCGATGCTGAAATACTTGAATTCAAAGTTCCTGCTAATGCAAAGATCACCAGAGGAACACTCAGAAGTCTCGACTTTCCGCAAGATGCAATAGTCGGCGGAGGCACACGCAATGGTGTTCCGTTTATAGCTACAGGCGATACAATAGTAAAAGCCAACGATAAAGTAGTTGTATTTACACTGCCATCAGCATATGACCGACTTATAAAATTCTTCACCTGATATAACATGGTCAATTTCAGGGTTATCACCAGAGTAATCAGCGTAATACTGATTACAGAAGGCTTTTTCATGTTGCTTTCTTCTGCAGTATCATTCATGCTCAGAGAACATTCTGCCACATCACTTCTGTTTTCTTCAATATTGACTCTGGTAGCAGGAATACTTGTATTCTCTCCGCTAAGATATGAGGAAAAGCTGACCGGATACAAGGAGGGTTACATAACTATTGTAGGTATATGGCTGGCTGTAAGCCTTTTCGGAACCCTTCCGTATTTATTCACAGGTTCTATTAAGAGTTTTACCGACGCTTTTTTCGAATCAATATCGGGATTCACAACAACAGGGGCAACAGTATTTGATGATCCTGGCCTTCTGCCGAAAGGACTCATTCTGTGGAGAAGCCTTACCCAATGGCTCGGAGGTTTAGGATTCATACTTATTTCACTTTCAGTACTGCCTGTCGTTAAAGCAATAAACATACAGCTTACAATAACTGATTTCACCGGCCAGGCATTAGACAAGCTTAATCCCCGTACCGGTGAAACATTTAAAATTCTGATTTCATTTTATATCATTCTGACTCTTGTAGAAACTATACTTCTCATCATCGGAGGAATGAATGTATTCGATGCCGTATGCATATCATTATCAACATTGTCAACTGGCGGTTTTTCTCCTGAAAAGAACAGCCTCGCCACTTTCGGTTCACCATATATACTGATTGTCATCACTTTGTTCAT
>CAZPMM010000254.1:0-4134 GCA_964587405.1 uncultured Rikenellaceae bacterium | reverse complement strand
TACCTGTAGTGATTGCATTTTTAATTTATTAAGCAGTTCATTGCCCAGATTGTAAGTGAGTGAAATATCCTGCAGCCTTACAAAACTTCTGCTCTGATAAATGCCGCTCTGACGCAAAGGAACGTTATACA
Organism: uncultured Rikenellaceae bacterium; assembly: GCA_964587405.1. GTDB lineage: Bacteria > Bacteroidota > Bacteroidia > Bacteroidales > VadinHA17 > LD21. The sequence continues at coordinate 4,003 of CAZPMM010000254.1, read as the reverse complement.
TACCTGTGGTATTGGTAGTAGGAGCATCCGGTCTCCAGTAAGCATTTATGGCAGAATTATTCATCCTCTGTTGCATATAGAAAAGAGGATTGATCATTTCTGCATTATTCCCCAGGTAATATTTTTTACCTCCCTGAATTGAATTAATGAAGAAACTAAAGATAAAATTCCTGTATGTGAAGGTATTATTAATACTGAAACGGTAACTGGGAGTTTGGTACCCGATAACTTTCCTGTCATTTGTAGGATCAATTATGTCATCATCATTCTGATCGACATATCTGAACTGGCCGGGATACCATCCGGGTAAGATATTACCACTAAAGAATTCCTCTTCCGTCCAAACTCCCCCTGCCATTTCATAATCATATATTGCACTGATGGGTTCTCCCACAAACCAGGAGTTTCCTATGTCCTTGTCATCTTCCTTACCATATAGTTTATTGATCTTATCCCTGTTAAGAGAAAATACAAAATCGCTTTCCCATCTGAAGTTATTTATATCAATATTTACCGACTGCAGTTCGAGTTCAATACCTTTATTATCAATTCCTCCGATATTGGTCCATACACTTGCATAGCCCGAAGACCTTGGGAGCTGTCTCTGGACAAGAACGTCTTTTGTTTCAGCAATATAGGCATCGACAGAACCGTTAAGTCTGTTATTCAGCACTCTGAAATCTGCTCCGACATTATAAGATGTAGTAGTTTCCCAACCCAGATCAGCATTAGCCAAAGTGCTGGGATACAAACCAATAGAAGTTGTTGGCCCATATACATAAAAACGGGTGCCCATTGTTGAAAGGCTTGAATAACGTCCAATTCCCTGATTACCATTCTTTCCGTATGATGTTCTGAGCTTAAGATAAAATCCCAGATCTTTCATAAAAGGTTCTTCTGTTAATACCCAGGCTAATGAAGCTGAGGGGAATGTTGCCCACTTATTACCGGCCCCAAAGCCCGAAAAACCATCACGCCGTATTGTTCCGGTGAACATGTAGCGCGACAAAAAACTGTAATTGACCCTTGCCATATATGAAAGACTGTTTTCTTCCCATGCAGAAGTATTGACTGTAGCAATCTCTCCAAGTTCCATGCTGTTGTAACCCAGAACTTCATTACTGAATCCCTGAGCATTTAAAGTTGATCCGTCTCCTTTTCTTCCTTCCCGGCTGAAAAGAAATGTGGCATTAACCTGATGATTTCCAAATTCCCTTAAATAGGTTACTATATTATTAACGATCCAGTCTCTGCTTTGTGAGGGACTTTTTACTGCAAGACCCCTGTTTGAAACACCTGAAGGAGTATTGCTGTTATTATATGTATTATTATCCGCTGTAGCATGAGTATGAGAGTAATTCAATTCATATTTCAATCCTTTTACCCATGGTATGGTCACTTTTGCACTACCTACTGCAAATAATTCGTTACGGATATCGGAATTATCAATATACAGGTTAACCAGTGGATAAGGCTGGAACAATTCACCACTCAGATATATGTCATATTTGTCCGTACCGATCCTGTTATCTACCAAAGGGCTCGCTACCCTTGCATGATAAAGGCTGGCTGCAATTCCTGAATTATCACGGTAAGAATAGGATGCATTCAAACCGAGAGTCAGCCACTTATTAACCTCACTTTCAATATTACTACGCATGGTGATTCTCTTGAAAATATCATTGAGCTGTATACCTTCAACATTAGAATATGAGGCTGATAAATAATAATTTACATTATCAGAACTTCCCTGCAGACCAATATTATAATTCTGCATCGGAGCTATCTGCAAAACTTCGTCAACCCAGTTAATTTCCTTACCTGCAAGGTAATTCTGCTGTTCTTCATAAGTTCTCAGGTAAGAAGCAACAACTTCCCTGTTGGTAACATCAGGTCTTGGAGGTCTTCCTTCAGCACTTGTCGGATTTGTCTTATACCAGGTATATACCTTCTCCTGATGTTCCCAGTCGAGAAGTCTCACTGCAAATTCTTCAGCATTCATTACTCTCATGGGATTATTTGTCATATCCTGGTAACCTCTGTACATATCAAATGATATTACCGGTTTTTTTGATTTCCCTTTTTTTGTAGTAATCAGTAATACACCATTTGCAGATCGTGAACCGAAAACTGCAGCGGCGCTTGCATCTTTCAAAATATCAATTGACTCCACATCACTAATATTGATATTGGAGATTGATCCGTTATAGATTATTCCATCTACAACAATTAATGGACTGTCAGACGCTGATAAAGAGGTTTTTCCTCTTATCGAAAGCGTTGGCTGGCTTTCAACACCACCTCTTCCCTCAAGGTTAACCCCGGCAGATACACCGATAAGAGCCTGAGATATATTTAGATTTGCCTGAGTGGCTTTGTCGGCCATTGTGACTCTCACTACCGAACCGGTTAAGTCACTCTTTTTCTGGGTTCCATAACCTATTACAATCACCTCATCAAGAAATTCGGTTGTCGGAACAAGTGCTATATCAACAGTATTCCTTCCTGATACAGCTTGCTCAACAGCATTATAGCCGATAAACGAAAATACAAGGATAGCATTGGGATCTGAGATTGTAAGTGAATATCTCCCACCTGAATCAGATATGGTTCCGGTTGTCGTACCCTTGATCAGAATATTCACTCCCGGCATAACATTGCCTGTCTGACTGTCAGTGATCCTGCCGGTAACCGTAAGTTGCTGCCCAAACAAACTTAATTGGCTGACAAGCAAAAGACCAACTAATACATACTTCTTAAAGAACAAAAAGTGATCCCTAAGAAAAAAGGATTTTCCTGAAATTTTTTTCATAATAACACATTAAAGGTTTTTAAATTAAGACTATCAAGATTTTGTTCATTTTCTCAAAAATAATAACATTTACTTACATATTGAGCAAAACTAAGTTAATTTAATTAAAAATCGATTTTATGAATGTCATACAGTTTTGTTCGAAGCTCTGGATTGCTTTAAGAATTAAACAATTAAACTTGTATTCATGACACAAGATGAACTTTTATAATATGACAATAAAATCAATGGATAAAAGATCTTTTCTTAAGAAGTCATAACTGATAGGATTAAGAAACATGGTTAAGCCCAGAAACTTTGCCAGACTTATGGAATCTGTAACAGAAGTTCTCCAGACAGAACTAACAATTATATGGAAAGAGATCAGAGCAGGATATCTGCTTAATCCAGATTATATCAATCTCCAAAAACAGTTCCTTCACGTTTTTTGAATCTGCCCCACTGACCTCGGTCAGGCAGGGTTAACGGATTTCAAAATATGAGACAACCTCTTTATATTTCAATTAAGTGATACCTGCCTGAAAATTATTCCTCCAACGGAGGGATTACAAGTACCTGACCAGGATAGATCAGATTGGGATCCTTAAGCATAGGTTTGTTTGCCTCAAAAATAATATTGTATTTATTAGCATTGCCATATACTTCCTTTGCAATCTTTGAAAGATAATCTCCCTTTTTAACAGTATAAAACTGTTTTTCCGAAGGAGGAGGGGCAACAGGTGCAGGTTGAGCAACTATTATCCTGTCCTCCACAGCAGCAATGCCATCTACATTTCCTGCGGTAACAATAACCTTATTCTTATTGTCAATTGTATCGATTGTCCCCGACAATGTTACTTTGTCATCATCAACCGACACCTGAATCTTACTTGTATCAAAGCCGAATTTCCTGATATGTGCTGTAATCATTTCAGCTTTTTTCTGTTCTTTCTTCTCCTCAGATTTGAACAGTTTATCTCCGGCATTCTTAATAAATGAAATTAGTCCCATGTTTAATGATTTTAATTAATATTAGCTGAATTGAATTTATTGAGATTTTGATAAAACTTAAATTTACATAAAAGTGTTAAGACTTCTAAATATATTTACTAAATTTATTATTTTTGCATTGAAATGAAAGTTATGTTAAACTTTAAGTGCGACCCGCAAAGCCGCACAAACAACTGTAATGCAATGGATTATATTAACAGT
>CAZPMM010000253.1:0-4136 GCA_964587405.1 uncultured Rikenellaceae bacterium | reverse complement strand
AGTATTTTATAAAGATATTTTTTTTCAGAGAAAAACAATATTGGGCTAAAGCCCAATGAAGGGGGTGTTGCTCTTAGACCTTATAAACTCAGCGATAATATTGAGACACACCTTCAATAGATGCAACCATTAAAGACATCGTAAATATCTATCAAGATAATAATTAATTCCTGTCCCGCAGATCTATCTTCTCAACTGCATCAGGGTTGAAGTTCAGTGATTTCATCAGCGAATTGTAATCACTCACATCAAGGGATTTCCTTTCTGCATAATCGGCAGGAAGAACCACAATTCTGAATACCTGATCTTCCGCTTCAGCTGACAGTAATGTATTTAAATCAATTGTACCTTCAATGAAGATCAGAACATCTGTATACGTAAAATCGTAATTATACTGAAGGATTCCTTCATCCAGAAAAACTGTCTGGGGGAGCAGACGCCAGACATCAAGAACTGTACCTCCTTCAATTGTTACCTGTTCCCAGAGTATATAAACAAGGACCATGTCACTTTCAAAAACCACTGTTGATTCAGGGAATTCGAAATAAAGCGAAAAATCGTTTTCAGATGTGAAATCACCCTGAATTTCGAATACTGTAGCCAGGAACGAATCGCCATCCTTTCCATCCTTTCCATCCTTTCCATCCAAACCGTCCAGGCCATCCTGTCCGGGAGGTCCCATCGGGCCTTCGGGTCCTGAACAGGAGATCAATAATGCAGCAGAAAAAAGGAATGTCAGCTTCAATAACTTAAGAAAAGTGTTTTTCATAGTTTAACAGGTTTAATTAATAAAATCAGATCAAATGATTAAGGAAGTATGATTGTAAATATTGCATATCTTTTATAATACTCGTTAAAGATAAATAAATCATTATTGCCTGGAAACAATAAAGAGTTTAATACATCATGTAACATGGTTATGTACTTTGTTGACACCTTCTATCTTTTTCCCGCTTTTCTCAGTAGGACTGTCATCGAATACCGAAGCCTTAACTTTATTTCTAGGGTCAGTAATCTTATCAGAGAGACTCAGGTACCTTTTTGTAAACAGATACAGGATCAAGAATTACCCTGATACCACTCTGTTTCAATGATTCAAATTGACCGAATATGCGATGTATGTCAAAGAACCTTAATGTTTCTTCCAGGCAAAGGCCTGTTTCTTGTCATTATCAATGAATTTTTGAAATTCTCCTGAATTTTTTTATTTTTTGTGTATTATATGTCGTATTTGTTTGTAACTAATCCAAATATAGCTTTTTAAGCTAAGACATGCAATATGTTTTATCTAAATATTCATTTCATTATCAACATTTTATCGACAAGGAAACTTGAGGTATTTATAATGATCTGTGGTGAAACCCACATGATTGAATTCAAACGCAAACACATAATGAATATAATTTTCAATAATGTGGGTTCCCCCACTTAGGCGGGACAAGCTATCATACCTTTAAAATCAAAATTATATTATGATGAAACCTTCATGTTACAAAAGCACAAAAGATTATGAAAATATTTTACAATCATGAAGGTTCCACACGAACCGCTTAATTTACAACAATATACTAACATTATTTTCGTGTGAAAAAACAGAAAAACAAAATATGAAGAGGCAAGTAGATAAAACCTGATCATATTCTTATCTTTATTCTGCCGTGATCAGGTTTTATTCAGTTATAAATATATTTATATAATTCAAATTTTATGGATGCTCTTAAAAAAGGCCGTTTATTATCTTTAGATGCCCTCAGGGGATTTGATATGTTCTTTCTTGTTGGCTTTGCAGGTATTTTGACAGCCCTTCCGAAATTATCTGACAACGAAATATTTTTATGGCTGGCAAATCAGTGTAAACATCCGGAATGGCAGGGTTTCACTGCTTATGATGTAATTTTCCCGATGTTCATTTTTATTGTAGGGGCAGCTATGCCGTTTTCGTTTTCAAAGCGGATTGGACAGGAAGGCGGTAAAAAGAAACTGTTCAGGCATGTACAGATACGGGCAATTGTCCTGTTTATTCTGGGTGTAATCCTTTGGCAGCAACCGGGTGGTGCTCATCCGTACTATGGTTTCTACAGTGTTCTTTACAGGATTGGCTTCAGTTATTTCTTTGCTGCAGTGATCATGTTGAATACTAATATCCGGGGGCAGATTTACTGGGCTTTTGGTCTTGTGGCTGCTTACTGGCTGGCCTTACGTTTTATCCCTGTACCCGGTTATGGTATAGGAGATTTTAGTCAGGAGGGGAACCTGTCAACTTATGTTAGTAATGGTGTTGCAAAATTCATTTCTCCCAACTTCAAACATGTACTCAGCCTAACTCTTATTCCCAGTGTCTCAAATGCACTTTTTGGAGTTCTTGCAGGTCATTGGCTCATGTCAGAACACAATGGGGCAAAGAAAACAATGTGGTTATTGATTGCCGGAGTATGCATGATGATAGCAGGATTGATTATTCATCTTGATTTCCCGATCAATAAGAAGTTGTCATCTCCATCATTTATATTTCTGACTTCCGGTATAAGCGCTTTTCTCTTATCGGTATTCTTTTGGATAATTGATGTAAAAGGTTATAAGAAATGGTCATTCTTTTTTGTGGTAGTTGGAATGAATTCAATTACAATTTATGTGGCCAATTCTCTGATGAAATTTGGAAGCGTAGCAAATGTGTTTGCAGGAGGATTTGATTTTGGAAATGCTCAGGCTTTGGTATTGGCTGTCACAGTTGCTGCAATCAAGTGGTTGTTTTTATATTACCTCTATCGTCAGAGGATATTTCTTAAAATTTAGTTTTTGAAAGAATACTAAAGAATTTCATTTCTGGTATAACCAGTTAATTCGGTTTTTAACCAAAGAACAGGTCATTTAACTTATATAGTATTTATATCGTTTAACTTTCAAATAAGTTATTAATATACTAATTTATTCAAGAATCATTTGAAACGTAGTAACTTTCTTTCAGCTAATACTTTTATCCTTTTTCTACTGGTATTTTTATTTTCCGGACATATTTTGGATGCTCAGAACAAATCCAATGTAACTAATGCTAAAACTACCAATGTTTTCAGAGCTGGAGCCGCCACTGCCAACACAACTCCGTTTCTGGGAGGTGATATAATCGGTAATTTTGGGACACCACCTCCTGCAACGACCATCCACGATCAGTTACATGCACGCTGCCTGGTACTTGACGACGGTCAGACTATGTTAGCATTTGTTGTAGTGGACATACTTCAAATCAACCGTGAGTTATATGACGAAGCTAAACGGTTGATCTATGAGGAAACCAATCTGCCACCTCAGAATGTGCTCATGTCAGCAATACACACACATTCTGCAACAAGTGCCCTGGGTAAGCATCAGGGATGGAATTATGATATGCCCTTTGATGATTACCAGAAATTCCTTATCAGGAGAATGGCCGATGTAGTCAGAATAGCAATTAATAACCTTGAACCTGCACGCATAAGATGGGATGCTGGCAGGTCATATATCAGCTGATTATTTTGCAGTTTTTGCAGACAGGATACAGGAATTATTAAAAGCAGACCGTCAGGATCCACCGTTTGTGGGGATCATGTCAAACGGGACAAGCGTAGATGTGACAAGCAGGAATCATGGCGGATCGCCTGAGAAATACCAGCCCTATGAAAAAATCCGTCTTATAGCTGATGCCGTTGCACAGGAAGTTTACAGAGTCTATCCAACAGTTCAGCATAAGGATTGGGTCAGTCTGAAAGCTGCACAGGAAGAACTGACATTGAAAGTCCGTAAGCCTTACCAGAAGATGGTTGAATATGCAAATATGGTATTGGCAAAACCTGATAACGTAAAACCGTATCATGTTCACGAAAGAACATATGCCCAGTACTGCGTATTCAAGTTATGCGAAGGGTATATGTTTTCAGTTTCTGATAAGGGCTGATCGTTATGGCAGCAATGCACATACCGTCAGGCCTGAATTTCTGATCTTCCACTCCGGATGCAAACGTGTATGTTGCTGCAGTTGATGTTCCGGAATTGACCGGTTCTCCGACATGCAGCCTTTGTGCAGCTTCAACGATTGCTACTGAAGTAATTATTGTACCTTTTACGAAATGTCGCCGGCTAAGTCCCTTGTATTACAGTTCCTT
>CAZPMM010000252.1:0-4151 GCA_964587405.1 uncultured Rikenellaceae bacterium | reverse complement strand
TGATAAAAATTAAAAATAAATTTATGACAAAAATTATCAACCGAAGGAAGTTCCTGACTGACACTACCCATTCCGCAACTGGGATCATCATTGGAAGTCAAGTTGCATGGTGTACTTCAAAGACTGAACCAGGAAAATCATCATACGACATAATGAAGGAAGTTATGAAGTACAGGAAGATAGATGCCCACGCTCATGTCGGCCTTTCAGGTACGCTGCCCGGCGATGCCGACAGGCAGATCGAAGCGGCCGACAGGCTTGGCATAGAATGGCTGAGTATATCACGGCCAATAACTGCCGGAGAGGGAAAACCTGAAGAGTTTAGGGCATACAATGATATCATCTTCAATGCAATGAAACTCTATCCTAAAAGATTCATAGGCTTCTTTACTCTCAATCCGTTTTACCAGAAAGAATCACTTGAGGAGATCAAAAGGTGTGTCGATATGGGAATGGCCGGCTATAAGGGTTATATTCAGGTTAAGGTGAACGACAGGTTATATTACCCGATAATTGAAAAGCTGATCGACCTCAAAATGATATGCTTTATGCATGCTGAATTACAGCTTGGAGTAGGAGGATACAGGATGAAATATGATATTGACCAGCGACCCCAGGCAACAATACCTGAAGATATGGTTGAGGCGGCGAAAAGATATCCCGAAGCTATGTTCCAGTGGGCGCATATTGCATCCGGTGATTTTGAATATATTGCAAAATGCGTAAAAGACTGTCCGAATATTTATATCGACATTTCCGGAAGCAACAACGATGAGAAACAGGTTGATTTCTGCATCGAGCAGCTTGGAGAAGACAGGATATTCTTCGGCTCTGACAACTCTTATTACCAGAGTGTCGGAAAGATACTTGCTTCCAATGCCACTGAGAAACAGAGGAGGAAGATCTTTTTCAATAATTACAATAACATGCTGAAAAAGGGGGGGCATAATGTTGCCTGAGATGACGGCTGAACAAACCACAAAATGATTTTTAAATAATTAATTGAAAAATAATACTTAAAATTTAGCAAAATGAAAAAGAACAAAATGAAAAAGAACAATTTAACGCGTCGTAAATTTCTGGCCACTGTATCAGCAGGTTCTCTCGCTGCTGTGGCTTCAGGCTCTGTTCCATTTACAATCGTATCCCGGGATTCTCTTAAGCTTGCAGCTCTCGGCGGAGATCCGGTGCGTACACAGGCCTGGCTTGGATGGCCGAAAGCCGGAGTTGACCAGAATATGATCAACCGGATCATGGAGGTTACAACGAGTGGCAAGTGGTTGAGATCTGCAGGTCAAAATGTTTCCACTTTTGAGAAAGAGTGGGCTAAAATGAACAACCGTAAACAATGTATTTGCGTAAATTCCGGAACCTCCGCCTTAAATACTGCTGTAGAGGCATTCGGAATCGGTGCCGGAGATGAGGTTATTACCTCCCCTTACAGCGATATCGGAACAATAATGTCAATCGCGCTTAGCCGTGCCTTACCGGTTATGGCCGACCTTGACCCTGAATCGTATCAGATTGATCCTGCAGATGTGGAAAGGCGTATAACCAAAAATACAAAGGCCATTATGCCTGTTCATATTATGGGAGTACCAGCCGATATGAACAGCATTATGGCTATTGCCAAAAAGTATAATCTGAAGGTAATAGAAGACGCCTGCCAAGCTCATCTGGCTGAGTTTAACGGAAAGAAACTGGGTAGTATCGGAGATCTGGGATGCTTCAGTTTTCAGGCGAGCAAGGCTCTTGCAAGCGGAGAGGGAGGAGCAGTGATAGGAGATGATGAAGATCTTATGAATTCGGCATGGGCATATATGGAGAAAGGATATGCACGTCATATTAAGGGAAACAACGCTATAAGATTAGGACCAAAGTACAGGATGCATGAGTTTGAAGGCGCCGCACTGATGGGTCAGCTGCCAGGGATGGAAGAACGGTTGGAAATACGTAACAGCAACGCTGATTACCTTACCTCTAAACTGAAAGAGATACCCGGAATTGTGCCACAAAAGAAGTATAATGGAACAGGAAGGTCAACATACTGGAGGTATGCTGTCTCCTACCATAAAGAATATTTCAATAATGCTTCCCTCGATGCGGTCTCAAAGGCCATAGTTGCTGAAGGAATCCCAATGACTCCATATATCAGGAACGGATTTCATAAGCAGGGCCCGTGGAATGAATATATGCTGAATAAGCCTGATTTTAAGAAAACACACTCCCGTGCAGCAATTAAGCGATATCGTGAAGACTATAATTATCCCAATTGCGACAGGGTGTGCAATGAAGTGCTGGCATTCTATGGTATGGGTATCCTGCTTCATCCGAGGGAAGAGATGGATGATATTGTGAATGCAATAAGGAAGGTTTATGAGAACAGGGACAAAATAAAACCGGTATAGTAATTCAGGCGGAGGATTATTTACAGACTTTTTTTGCGAAAAATAATTGCATTATTAAATGTCAAAAACAATCGACCGTAGAAAATTTTTTACGGATAGTGCATATTCAGCAGCGGGTCTGTTTTTAGGGAATACTTTGGCAGGTTGTGCATCCGGCAGCGATCCGGGTATTATTCCTTTTGATATTATGAAAGAGGTTATGAAATACAGGAAACTGGATGCACATACCCATATTTTTTCCTCACCAAATCAGACCCCCGAATGGCACCTGGATTTTGCAGACCGACTGGGCATAGAAAAACTTCAAATCTCAAGGCCACGACTTGACTCTTTGGGTGGTACTGACGGACCGCAAACACAGGAACAGGTGAAAGCACTCAATGATATTATTTATAAAGCTATGAAACAATATCCCGATAGGTTCATTGGATTCTTCACTCTGAATCCGGCTTTACGGAAGGAATCTATCGAGGAAATCAAAAGATGTGTTGATCTGGGATTTGCAGGTTATAAGGGTTTCCTTAATGTTAAAGTTAATGATCTTTTGTATTACCCTATAATTGAAAAGCTGATCGACCTCAAAATGATATGCTTAATGCATGCTGAGTTACAGCTTGGAGTGGGAGGTTACAGGATGAAATATGATATAGGAGAGAGGTCAAACGTAACTGTAACTATAGCTGAAGATATGGTTGAGGCTGCAAAAAGATATCCTGAGGCGATGTTTCAGTGGGCACATATAGCATCGGGCGATTTTGAATATGTAGCCAAATGCATAAAGGACTATCCCAACATCTATGTCGATGTTTCAAGCAGTAATAACGAGGAGAGACATGTTGATTTTTGCATTGACCAGTTAGGGGAAGATAGGATCTTTTTTGCTTCTGATAACTCTTATTATCAGGCTGTGGGAAAAATATTGGCTTCAAATGCCACTGAAATCCAGCGGAAGAAAATCTTTTTTGAAAACTATAACAATATTTTAAAGAAAGGGGGGCATGGTATTACCTGATAAAGTTTTTATAAATTATAGAAGGTTGTACCTGAAGTAAAATAATGAGGACCACAGGAGTTAAGTAAATATTAACCTGAGGTTTACAAGTAACTTCTTCTTATGGAAATGGTGACGCAAAATCAACAAGATTAAGTATGTTGAGGATCATTACGACATTGGTTCTTTTTTAACCTGTTTTTAGTTATATCAGCACAAGAAGTCTATAGTGTTGAATACTCTAATCAGGCAGATGTTAAGGTTTTTGTTGCCAAATATGAAAATCAAGCCGACTTAAAAGTCTTTAAAACAAAAAACGAAAACCAGGCAAGTGAGAATAACGTAAAGTGGTTCTTTACTTAATATCCAAATCAAGCAAAGAGGATATACTTTGTTGAGTATGAAAATCTGGCAGACTTAAAGATATTCTTCGTTGAATATGAAAACCAAAATAAGCCTATTTGACGCATTTTAACACCCTGATTTATTCATGTAATTGTTTCGGATATTTAACGTTATTTTGCCCAATAATAACCAAATGATAAAAAATTGCTGCACAAAATCATTTGAATCCTTCAAAAACACAAATGAGCAAAATCTTGTTTCCAAAAATCTTGCTCATTTTACGGTTTTGCTCTTACTCCTGAAAATCCCTAAGACTGCTAATGGTTATTTCCTTCAGTAGATCGTTAAGAATAAATTTTTAATTTATTCTCCCTATAATTCCATTTCATAAAAATTCATCGATCCGA
>CAZPMM010000251.1:0-4168 GCA_964587405.1 uncultured Rikenellaceae bacterium | reverse complement strand
AATAGCTCCTCCACTCATTATAACAGAGAAAGAGATAATAAATGCATCCTGCAGTATCAGATCACTTATCGATGATGCCGTAAATAACTGCAATCAACCATGAAAAGATATTTTTATTTGATTATCTGCTCCGTCCTCTTTATATCAATAAATGATTCACCCGGACAAACAAATCAGGATATCTGCGAAATACTTGATATTCTTTACGACAGGATAACTGGAACAAAGGATGACAATGAAAAGTTGAGACTGAATGATTCTGTCAGACTGATTATTGGCAGCTATGCTGAATCTGATTCGGTATTCACACACAGGTTTGAAAATCTCCGTTTTCTCGGACAGATCATAGCACCAGACAGGAAGCTTAAAATAATTACCTGGAACGTCTTCATGCAAAACAGTCCCAACAGATACTATTGTTATATTATAAACAGAGGTGAAAAGAAAAAAGCCAACACTATTAGGGTACTGACAGGAATGAACAGGGAGGAACCGGTCAGACAGGATATTGTTTATACTCCTGAAAACTGGTACGGCGCTCTTTATTATGCCATACAACCATTCAGGAATAATAAAAAAGTGTATTACGTAGTACTTGGATTTGATTATGGTAACCTGAAGGTTTCAAGAAAGATAATAGACATATTAAGTTTTTCACAGGATGGAAATGTGAGCTTAGGCCTCGACTGTTTTGTCAGGGATAAGGAAACAAAACTCAGGGAGGTGCTTGAATACTCACCGGAAGGCATTGTTTCGCTGAGAATGGAGGATAACAAAACCATTGTATTTGACCAGCCAGCCATGATTAAAACGGGGCATGGTGACGGCCAGGAATTATCAGCAGCAGGTATCTTTTTAAACGGATATGTACTACGTAAAGGTATGTGGGAATTCGTATCCGGTCTTGATTTGAAGAATAAAAAGAAAAACAGATCTTACTAATCAGAATATGAGCAGGACAAAAACAGCACAGCTGATCTGTTTTGATGATCACCGGATTATTACTGAAGACATGATAAAACGCTTCTCTGATCTGTCAAAATACAAAGTGGAATCATCCCATAACCGTCAGGATTTTATATCCACTCTGGAAAAACTGGCTGACAGTAAATCGTGTAAGGTGGCATTGATAGTGCTCACTGACAGTCAGGAACAGATCGCTGAAACAGCTAAAATGACATATGAAATAAGTAAAATTAATCAGGATACAGGAATAATCTTAATTGTACCTTCCGGAAAAATGGAAGAGGTCAGAAAGAGCATAAAGTACAATATAGATGCATATATTATCAAGAATCCAAATGCGATACTGAGAATTCATAATGAGGTTAAGAAACTCGTAAGTGAGTATAATATAAACATTTACAGAAAGCGCAGAAATCTATCATTGTCCATTCTTGCAGTTTTCATTTTTATTACCCTTCTGGCGGTTGTGGTTGCATATTTCAGACTGCCAATGTATTTTTAGCAGTTTTTCCTTTTTTTCACTCTGGACAATGACTAATTGTCAGTAAATCTTTATGGCATATCTTTTGAAATGTTACTATATCAATTTATTATTAAATATTAAAACTTATATGCCATGCAAACAGGAAAGATAGGAGTAACAACCGATAACATTTTTCCCATAATCAAAAAATTCCTTTATTCCGACCATGAGATCTTTCTGAGAGAACTTATTTCAAATGCTGTGGATGCAAGCCAAAAGATAAAAACCATGGCATCAGCAGGTGATTATAAAGGTGAACTTGGCGACCTTACTATAAGAGTGGCTGTAGATAAGAAAAAGAAAACAATTAAAGTATCCGATAGCGGTGTGGGTATGACTCAGGAAGAATTGGACAAATACCTTAATCAGATTGCATTTTCAAGTGCCAATGAATTCCTGGATAAATATAAAGATCAGACTAATAATCTGATCGGCCATTTCGGATTAGGTTTTTATTCAGCATTCATGGTATCTGATAAAGTAGAGGTACTAAGCCGTTCATGGCAGGATGGAGCTAAAGCTGTAAAATGGACCTGTGACGGGAGCCCCGAATTTACTATTGAGGAAATTGAAAAAGAATCAAGAGGTACCGACGTGATACTTTATATAGATAAGGATTCAAAAGATTTCCTTGAGGATAATAAAATAGAACAGTTACTTAAGAAATATTGTAAATTCCTTCCCGTAGAAATAGCATTTGGAAAGGAGCAGGAATGGAAAGACGGTAAATACGTAGATACTGATAAGGATAAGATCATTAATAACACTAAACCAGCCTGGACAATTAAACCGTCTGAACTGAAAGATGAAGATTATCAGAAATTTTACCGAGAACTATATCCTGCAGGAGATGAACCATTGTTTAATATACATCTGAATGTCGACTATCCGTTTAAGCTGACAGGTATACTTTATTTCCCGAAGATCAGGAACAATATTGAAATACAAAAGAATAAGATTCAACTTTACTGCAATCAGGTGTTCGTTACTGATTCGGTGGAAGGTATTGTCCCTGAATTCCTTACACTTCTTCATGGTGTTCTGGATTCTCCTGACATACCACTGAATGTCTCAAGAAGCTATCTTCAGAGCGATTCAAATGTCAAGAAAATTTCCAGTCACATAACAAAAAAAGTTGCCGACAGGCTGAATGAGATTTTCAGGAATAACCGGCCTGAATTTGAGAAAAAATGGGACAGTCTCAAGTTATTCATTAATTACGGAATGATAACTGAGGAAAAATTCTATGAAAAAGCATCAAAATTTGCACTTTTCAGGAATACTGATGACAAATATTTTACATACGATGAGTATGAAAAGATGATAAAAGAAAATCAGACCGACAAACATAAAAGCCTGATATATCTCTACTCAACTAATAAAACAGACCAGTATGCATATATTGAAAAAGCAAAGAACAAAGGTTATGATGTACTTCTTCTTGACGGACAACTGGATGTTCATCTGATAAATCATCTTGAGAGCAAATTCAAAGATTCACGCTTTGTCAGAGTAGATTCGGATGTAATAGAAAAACTTATTCAGAAAGAGGAAGAAAAGAAATCGAAGCTTAACGATGAGCAGAAGGACGATCTCAGGAGTGTTTTCAATGTGAGGGTGAAATCAAAGGAAATGTATAATGTGGTATTTGAGGTACTTGATGAAAATGAAGCCCCGGTACTGATAACACAGTCTGAATTCATGCGCAGAATGAAGGATATGGCTCAGTTGGGAGGAGGTATGAATTTTTATGGTGAGCTTCCCGATAGTTATAATCTTGTCGTAAATCCTAATCATCCTCTGATAGGTAAGGTTAATGATGATTTGAGAAATGAAGCTGCTTCAAAACTTGATGAAAACAGCAAAGAGAGAAAGAGGGTCAGGGAGGAAATCGATTTCATGGAGAAAGAGCATGCTAAGAAAAAAGCTGAGGAGATAAGTCAGCTTGAAAAAGATGATCTGGAAAAACTGAGACAAGAACTGGAAGGACTTGAAAATTCACGTAAAGAAGTACTCGAAGCTTTTGGCAGCAATAACAAGATAGTTAAACAACTTATTGACCTGGCATTGCTGGCAAATAATATGTTGAAAGGAGAAGACCTGAGCACTTTTGTAAAGCGGAGTGTTGAACTGCTTTAGATTGTCATGATCCAGCATAATGTTTCGCGGCTGATGTGAATCGGCATCTTAGTGATGTTGCCACGACCTTTTATAATATTCTCGATATCTCCGCTTTGATAAAGTCAATAGCTACTCTGGTGGGTTCTTTATCAAGTTCCATCACTGAAGTGAGAAGCTGTTTGCTGAAATCCATTCCTGAAGCATTTGCAGGTAGTTTTTCAAATTCGCTGTTTATCAGTTTAATGGTGCCGGAACGGGCATTTCTTACAATTTCCCATGCCTGAGGACTCATATATATCTGCTGTGACAGGTTATGCTCAAATTCGCTTCTGATGGTAGTGAGCAGTCCGGAATGTAATTGTGATGCAGTCATTCCCGGGGTGCTGATCCTGACAAGCATTGATTCAAGAGAGATCCTTTCAAGAAAAAGAATAATTCTTTCATAAGCCTGAAGCTTAATGGGAATGATGGTCCGGCTGTTCTGAAGGATAAGCTCCTGCCTCCTCTTTTCCTGATCATTTTTCACCATACTACGCAGCACAAGCCATGCCGAGATTG
>CAZPMM010000250.1:0-4178 GCA_964587405.1 uncultured Rikenellaceae bacterium | reverse complement strand
AAATTTTGTAAAAGATCCTGATCCGAAAAATCCGTCTGCCGGAAAAGGTCCGAACACCATTATCCCTTCTTTCTCAACTTTCTTTATCGCGGGAAGAATGATTTTTTCTTCTTCCATGCCCAGAAGCGAATTGTCACCGGCATGCGGATTCAGACCTAGTACCGCTATCTGTGGCTTTCTTATCCCAAAATCAAGAATAAGAGACTGGTTCATTAGTTTCAGCTTACGTTCTATCAATTCAACTGTGATCAACTCTGGTACTGTTCTCAGTGGTACATGATCAGTAGCAAAGCCTATCCTCATGTTCTCACTGATCATGAACATAAGAACATCATCAGCACCCGCCTTTGTCCTCAGATATTCCGTATGACCTTTAAAATTAAACTTCTCCGACTGAATGTTTTTTTTATCAATAGGAGCTGTGACAAGAACATTAATTTTACCGTTTTTCAGATCATCTGTTGCTCTTTCAAGTGAAGCAAGAGCTGCTTCTCCACCCTGAACTGTAGATTTTCCCAGCTCAACACGTACATTATCATCAAGGCAGTTTATCATATTGGCCTTTTTGGGATTGGCTTCTTCTGCCGACCTGATATTGTTAAAACTGAAATTACTTATATTCAGGGCTTTCCTGTGGTATGCAGCTACTTTTGGAGAACCGTAAACAACAGGAACGCATATATCATTTATAAGATTGTTCACGAGGGCTTTAATGATGACCTCATAACCAATACCATTGATATCACCCTGTGAAATTCCGGCTATTATTGGTTTTGTTTCCATTTATCATTTCAATTTATTATATACTTCTGACAATTCTCTAATGAAGACCGACAGGAGTCTTACTCCTGATCCTGTACCTTCTTTAAGCCTGTAGTGATCATCCTTTCTAAGCATACCGGTTCCGGCAATATCAAGATGAATTATAGGATATTCGGCAAATCGTTCAAGGAATTTTCCTGCTGTTATTGCTCCTGCCTCCCTGCCTCCCACATTTCTGACATCCGCCACAGAAGATTTGATTGCATCATTATATTCTTCATATAAAGGCAGTTCTGCGACTCTTTCATGTACCTGATTTCCACATTCTGTCAGAAGTTCTGAATATTTCTTTTCAGCGTTTGTCATCATGGCCATAGCCTGGGTGCCGAAAGTCGATGCTGCAGAACCTGTCAGAGTGGCTATATCAATGATGAGTTCAGGTTTATACTTTGAGGCATAACTGATAGCATCTGCAAGGACCAGTCTTCCTTCTGCATCAGTATTGCCAACCTCAACAGTCATTTTATTATACATGGTTATTATGTCACCCTGAGTATAAGCATTCCCTCCTGGACGGTTATCGGTGATCGGAACCAGACCGACAATATGAAACGGGATATTATTCCTCGCAATAGTATAGAAAACGCCTGTAACAGCCGCCGCACCGGCCATATCACCCTTCATAAATGCCATATAATCCCCAGTCTTGATATTAAGCCCCCCTGTATCATAAACAATTCCTTTACCTACAAGCACTAAAGGTTTCTTGTTAACAGAATGAGCAGGGTTCCATTCGAGAATACAAAATACCGGAGGATCAACACTGCCTTGGTTAACCGTTAGCAATCCTCCCATTTTCAGAGCTTCAATCTTGCCTTTGTTAAGAACTTCAACCCTGAATCCTGCTTCTTTACCTGTTTTGCTGATCTCCGCTGCAAGAGCTATAGAATTAAGCCGATTGACAGGTTCATTTATCAGATCCCTGGCAATATATACCGCGTCAGTTATATCATCAAGCCATTTCAATTCAGATTTACTGATACCGTCAGCCAGCAAAATCACAGAAGGATAATTCTTCTGCTTACCAATCTCATTTTCTCCTTTCGTTTTATACTTCCTGAATGAATAAATACTGAGTAATAACCCTTCCGTGAAATCCGAAACAGCTTCATTATATACATTTTCCGATGTTATCACCAGTTCGGAATGATCATTTGACCGTATCAGCTTTCTTAGATTCGAAGCTACCTTCCGGAGTTCTTCCTTGGCTTTGCTTCCGGCTAAACCTTCCCTGAGCTTCACAATATAAGTACACTTGAAATAAGAGTTGATGAAAACTATTTCATCTCCAGCACTTAGCCGCTTTACTGCATATTCCTTTTCTGTTTTGCTCAGACTGATCTTTGAAGGAATTATATCCTTACCTATAATACAAACAACAGACTGATCTGGAGCGATCCTGGATATTTTCTTTAATTTGGGTTTCATGAATGAATCAGACAATTTTATGACGTAAAGTTAAACAAATAATTGATTCTTTCAGCTTCAAAGCCTTACCTTTGGCGGATGCATCATGACCAACTTTACAACAAGGCACTGAAGCTTATACCACTGAATATTGACGAGGGTATTGAACTTTATGAAAATGCTCCTCTTGAGGAACTTATGTTCATTGCATCAGAACTCAGAAAGATCCATAATCCCGGTTTTAAAGCAGGGTGGATGATTGACAGAAATGTCAACATCACCAATATATGCTTTTCACAATGTGCCTTTTGTAACTTCTGCAGGAAAAAAGCCTCTACTGATGCATATGTCACTTCATTTGAACAATACAAAGAAAAAATAGATGAGCTTTACCGGCAGGGAGGTGACCAGCTTCTTTTACAGGGTGGCATGAATACGAAACTAGACCTGGATTTCTATTGTTCCTTATTCCGTAAACTGAAGCAGCTTTATCCCACATTGAAACTCCATGCTCTGGGACCTCCTGAAATAGTATTTCTGTCGAAAAAAGAAAAAACAAGCATCAAACGAGTACTGGAAAGCCTGATTGAATCAGGGCTTGATTCTTTACCGGGTGCAGGTGCAGAAATTTTATCCGACAGAGTGAGAAGGATAATATCACCTGCAAAAGCATCTTCTGAAGAATGGCTGGAAGTGATGAGGATTGCTCACAGACTTAATCTTCCGACTTCTGCAACAATGATGTACGGACATATTGAAACTGTCAGGGAAAGGATTGACCATCTTGTAAAGCTTAGAGAACTTCAGCAGGAAAAACCAGAAAATCATTATGGATTCATCACCTTTATTCCATGGCCATTCCAGGATAAAGGCACCCGTCTCAGGAAAAAACTAGGTATAAAAAGCACTTATAATTCCCCCGGCTATTTAAGACTTATTGCAATAAGCAGAATAATGCTTATCAATATTAAAAATATCCAGGCGTCAATCCTTACTGTGGGTAAAGAGACAGGAATGTTATCCCTTCATTCAGGAGCCAATGATCTGGGATCAATAATGATCGAAGAAAATGTGGTAAGCTCAGCAGGATCCGCTAATCGGTTCAATGCTGAAGATATTCAGAATATTATCAGGGAAGCAGGATTCGAACCGCAGCGAAGGACCCAGAAATATGAGCCGTTTGAATGATCCTGCCGCCATATTCATGCATAAAAAAAGGGCTTTGCCGGCCCTTAAGCTATCTGAAAAATTTAAAATTCAGGTTTTGTTTTTTATTCTTCTTTTGAATCAACTTTCGAAGCCTTCTTAAATTCCTTCATTCCCTGTCCAATACCTTTCATTAGTTCGGGTATCTTGCGTCCACCGAAAAGCAGTACAACAACAAGTAAAATAAGAATGATCTCTGTTACACCTATCTTTCCCATCTCTTTAAGTATTAATGTTTGTACAAAGTTATAAATTCTTTATTCATTTACAAGATCAGCAAAATTAAAAGAATTTTCGAAGTAATTTAACAACATCATTACCATTTGCATAAATAAGCAATGCAAATAGTATTGCCATTCCTGCAATCTGTGCATATTCCAGAAATTTATCACTTGGTTTGCGGCCTGATACGACTTCAAAAAGAAGGAACATGACATGTCCCCCGTCAAGAGCAGGTATCGGTAAAATATTCATTACCGCCAGGATTATCGAAAGAAAAGCAGTAAGTGTCCAAAATGACATCCAGTCCCATACACCGGGGAAAATACTTCCAATCGTAATGAATCCTCCAAGAGATTCATAAGCTTTTGTTTCTTTTGAAAAGATAAGTCTGAACTGCTTCAGATAATCTCCGATAGTATTAAAGCCTTTCCTGATACCGGCTGGAATTGATTCAAGAAATCCATATTTAATAGTTTTCAATTCAAATATCTTGTCAATCGACCAGTTTCTGACAATTCCAA
>CAZPMM010000249.1:0-4185 GCA_964587405.1 uncultured Rikenellaceae bacterium | reverse complement strand
TCGGATAAGAAGATTAATAAAGAGCATGTGATAATGCAGACTGTTACTTCCCGGCAGGGAATGGTGACAAATTTCTTACTTGCCGATAGTACAAGAGTATGGTTAAATGCAGGATCGGAATTATACTTCCCCTCCCTTTTTGATAAGGATTCCAGGGATGTTGAACTGCGGGGTGAAGCATTTTTCCAGGTTTCAAAAAATGAAAAACAACCCTTTTGTGTAAATACAAAGGATCTCAAAATTGATGCGCTTGGAACTTCTTTTAATGTTATAAGCTATAATGACGAAAAGCAATCAGAGGTGATTCTTGTTGAAGGCAAAGTCAGGTTATCTGAGGGGACAGGATATGATGAAAAGGAGATCGGAATTATTCATCCCGGGCAACGGGCTATTTTCAAGGGTGAGCTTGGAAAAATCAAAATTGAAGATGTTGAGGTTGACAAATATATTGCATGGCGTGATGGCAATCTGATATTCCGCGATGATCAGATGGACGATGTTATCAGACGGTTGAGCCGCTGGTTCAATGTAAAGATAATTGTGAGTGACCCGGAGATAAAAAGTTATGTCTATACTGCAACATTCAGGGATGAAAACCTTGAACAGGTGTTAAAATTATTGAAATTGTCGGCACCGATCGATTATCGGATAATTGAGAGTAAACAGCTGCCCGGTAATGAATTTACCAAACGTAAAATATATCTGATGAAGAAGAAGATCTGAAAAGTTGCCGGGAATGGTGTTTAGCCACATCACTCCCGGCATAAAACCGGTTATCTTTTTGTCAGAAAGATGACCGCGATAATAATTATTAACTAAAACCATTTCAAAGTTATGAGAAAAAACCTTTGTTTAATGCGGAGATGTCAGGAAAATGTCTTTCTCCGGAAAATCTGGATGACAATGAAACTAACGATGGTTCTCTTTTTTCTGGCCGTCACCAGGCTGATGGCTTCTGAGGCTTACTCCCAGATTACAAAAATGACTTTACAGGTTAAAGATGCAAGAGTCAGAGAGGTGTTAAGCGAGATTGAAGAAAACAGTGAGTTTTTCTTCCTTTACAACAGTAAACTTATAGATGTCGACCGTAAGGTATCATTAGATGTTAATGATCAAAAGATCGATGAAGTGCTATCGGATCTGTTCCATGGTACAAATGTGTTATATACTGTTGTTGACAAGCAGATTGTTTTGACAAGCAAAGTCAATACGGACAGTTTTGTTCCACTGATAATGCAGCAGCAACAGACGATAACGGGCAAGGTTACCGACAGTGAAACAGGTCAGGCAATGCCCGGTGTAAATGTTGTTGTTAAAGGTACAACTACTGGAAGTATAACAGACTTCGAAGGGAATTATTCCGTAACAGTTGCAGACAGGAATGTAACACTGGTTTATTCCTTTATCGGGTATAGTTCGATGGAGGTGCCAATCGGGGGAAGATCTTCCGTGAATGTAGCCCTAATACCTGAGGCACTTGCGCTTCAGGAAGTTGTGGTGGTCGGTTATGGAACTCAAAGAAAAGAAACACTGACAGGATCAATTACTGCTGTAAGGAATACAGAACTCACACGTTCTCCGGTAATAGGTGTGTCCAACTCGATGGCAGGTCTGCTTCCCGGTGTTATAGCTGTCAACCGTTCAGGTCAACCTGGACAAACATCCACTATATTGATCCGTGGACGTAATACAACTGGTGATAATAATCCTTTGGTAGTGGTTGACGGAATTCCGGGTTTCTCCGGCTGGCAGTATATTAATCCTGAAAATATTGAATCAATATCTGTATTGAAAGATGCTTCAGCTGCTATTTACGGAGTCAGAGCTGCAAACGGGGTTATCCTCATTACAACAAAACGGGGTAAAGCAGGGAAACCAACGATCAATTATTCGTTCAACGAAGGGATTAGTCAGCTTACAAGAATTCCTGAAATGGCAGATGCTGTTCTATATGCTCAGTTTGTTAATGAATATAAAGCAAGATTCGGACAACCTGCATTATACAGTGAGGAGATTATTCAGAAGTTCAAAAGCGGAACAGATCCTTTTTATCCTAATACCGACTGGTATGGCGAATGTCTGAAAAAGAATACAGTTCAAAGACAGCATAGTCTGAATCTTACCGGTGGCACAGATAATCTTAATTACCTGGTATCCGGTTCATATTCTTTTCAGGATGGTATATTTAAGAGTGGAAGCTCTTACTTTAAGACCTACTCAATTATGGCAAGGTTTGACGGAAAAATCAATGATAACATAAAAGTTGGTTTTGACCTTAACTCTGCACTTGAAGATAACTATAATACTGGTTATCCTTTTTCCTCACTCGGAACCAGTCTGCCAACAGTTCCTGTCAGATGGCCTAACGGAGTATATTCTTCAGGTGTGACAGCCGGCTCCAACCCTGCAGCTGAAGCTTCTGAAGTATCAGGATATACCAGTAATAAAGATCAGCGATATTCAGCAAAAGCATCTCTTGATATAAATATACCATGGGTTAAGGGATTAAGTACAGATGGATACTTTGTGTATACCAACAATACAGGCCTTGATAAAACATGGCGTAAACCCTGGGAAACAAATTCCTATTCTCACAGTACCCAGACCTATTCTCTGGTTAGAGGAGGACCAATTAACGCAGATCTTACACAAAGAACTGATAACGGCAGCAGTACTTTGGTTTTTATGCGCTTGAAATATACCCGGGTGTTTAATGAGCATAGCATTAATACTTTTATTGCTTTTGAACAATCAACAGGGAGAAGTAATTGGTTTTCAGGATACAGAACAGAATATTATTCTACTGTACTGGACCAGTTGTTTGCCGGAGGACTTTCAAACCAGGTTGCAGATGGTACAGCATCTGAATCATCCCGGCAGAATTACTTCGGACGCATCAGTTATGGTTTTATGGAAAAATACCTGCTTGATTTTAATTTCAGGTATGACGGTTCATCTAATTTCCCGAAAAATAAACGTTGGGGATTTTTCCCGGGAGGTTCTATTGCATGGCGTATGTCGAAGGAAAACTTTTTTCAGGATAATATAAGTTTCATTGATGATTTTAAAATAAGAGCATCATACGGTCAAATAGGTAATGATGCCGTTCCTGCTTTCCAATGGCTGTCTACTTATGCACTTGGCAGTAACGGTTATACATTCGGTGCAACTCCGGTGACATCACTTGGACTGGTGGCAGGTGTAACTCCTAATACTAATATTACATGGGAAGTTGCAGAAATGATGAATGGAGGAATTGATGGAACATTCTGGAATGGTTTGCTGGGTTTCACTATCGATATCTTTAAGCAGAAAAGATCCAACATCCTGGCAAAAAGAGATCTGGCTATACCAGGTAACACGGGGCTTATACTTCCCAATGAAAACATAGGTGTGGTTCAGAACAAGGGAATTGAATTACAATTAACTCATCAGAATACTATTGGAGAGTTTACTTACAGACTTGAAGGGAATACTGCATTTTCAAGGAATAAGATCATTGATATCAGTGAAGCACAGAATGTTCCGGAATATCAAAAAGCAGAAGGTCATATTCTCGGAGCAGAAAAGCTCTATAAAGCTTTAGGTATAATCAGGACTGAGAAAGAACTTGAATCAATTCCGGTTTACCCTGGTACAAGAGTTGGCGACCTTAAATATGAGGACGTTAATAAGGATGGTGCTATTTCTGATGCTGATATGATCAGAGTTGATCAGACAAGTACCCCTGAGATCACGTTTGGGTCAACAGCCTCAATATCATATAGACAATTCTCATTATGGGCACATTTTGCCGGACAGGCAAGAGCATGGGTACAATATCATAAATATTCCAAGGGAGCAGGACATAATTCTTTGAAAGAACTGCTTGAAAATCGCTATACCCCGGGAAGTATGGATTCAAAATATCCCATTATACCTGACAGTGAGACAAGGAATATGGATATAAACGGGTTTCCTTCAACTTTCTGGCAGATGAATGCAAGTTTTCTCAGGTTGAAAACGCTTGAACTATCTTATACGTTGCCAAATGATTTGCTCGCAAAGGCTAAAATTAACTCAATGAGGGTTTTCTTGAGTGGAACCAATCTCTTTACAATTGATAAACTTAAGTGGTATGACCCTGAAGGTGACAGACTGATTGGGGACTTTTACCCCCAGAGTAAAGTATTTAATTTAGGAATT
>CAZPMM010000248.1:0-4196 GCA_964587405.1 uncultured Rikenellaceae bacterium | reverse complement strand
GGGCGCATATACCCGACAATTCTGCTATAGACCTCACTCTCAGCATTACATCTGGGACAGAGAAAATGTTCTCCGGGAATATAACCATGTGAAGGACAAACGCTGAAAGTAGGAGATATCGTTATATACGGCAGATGAAAAGTATTTGTTATTTTCCTGATCAGATTCTTTGCAGACCTGGCCGGCATATTGGCATCTCCCGTGAAAATATGAAGAACTGTACCACCAGTGTATCTCACCTGCAAATCATCCTGTAATGACAGTACATTGAATATATCATCGGAATAACCGACAGGTAAATGAGTAGAGTTTGTATAATATGGAGCAGCTCCTTCTTTGTAAGCCTTCTGGTTTGCAGTTATTATATCAGGATACTGCATAGTATCGATCCGGGCAAAACGATAGGCTGTGCTTTCAGCAGGCGTGGCTTCAAGATTATAGATATTGTCCGTTTCTACCTGAAATTCTTCAAGAACATTTCTCATAAAATCCATTACCCTGAGGGCAAATGCCTTACTATCCGGGTGGCTGATATCTTTCCCAAGGAAGTTAAGACAACATTCATTCATGCCGTTAATTCCAATAGTTGAAAAATGATTTTTCCAGTAACATTTGAACCTCTTGTGAATGTCGCGTAAATAGAATTTTGAATAGGGATATAGACCTTTTTCAGTATAATTTTCAATTGTTTTACGCTTTATTTCAAGACTCTCTTTTGCAAGAACCATGAGATTCCTAAGTCTCTCCAGGAAGTTGCTTTCTGAAATCGCTTCATATCCGAGCTTGGGCAGGTTAATGGTAACCACACCGATGGAACCGGTAAGAGGATTGGATGCAAACAGTCCTCCTCCCCGCTTAATAAGTTCTCTCTTATCAAGACGGAGACGGCAGCACATACTCCTGACATCATCGGGTTTCATATCGGAATTTACAAAGTTTGAGAAGTACGGAATGCCATATTTAGCAGTTATTTCCCAGATAAAATCGAAATCGGAATTATCCCAGTCAAATCCTTTTGTGATATTATATGTAGGTATGGGAAATGAAAAAAGACTTCCGATAGCATCTCCTTCAAGCATGACGTCGGCAAAAGCTTTATTGATCATTGTCATTTCTTCCTGGAAATCTCCATATACTTCGTTAATAATTTTTCCACTCCAGACAACCTGTTCCTGTTTCAGGAAATCGGGAACAACCAGATCCATTGTTATGTTTGTAAAGGGAGTCTGAAAACCCACTCTTGTAGGAATGTTCATATTAAAAAGAAACTCCTGAAAGCATTGCCTTACCTGATCATAATTAAGTTTATCATACCGGAGATATGGTGCAAGCAATGTGTCAAAATTTGAGAAAGCCTGCGCTCCGGCTGCCTCTCCCTGCATCGTGTAAAAGAAATTCACAATCTGTCCGAGGGCCGTTCTGAAATGTCGGGCAGGTTTTGTCTGAGTCTTTCCGGAAACGCCCTTGAATCCTGACAAAAGCAAATCCCTGAGATCCCAGCCGACACAATAAACACTGAGAAACCCGAGATCATGAATATGAAAATATCCCCGTTTATGCGCTGACGCTATATTGTCCGGATAAATCCTGTCGAGCCAGTATTGTGAAGTGATCGTTGTGGAAATATGCTGATTTAATCCCTGAAGCGAATATGCTGAATTGGCGCTTTCATTTACCCTCCAGTCCGATATACTCAGGTAATCATCAACTACATCTATGTTGGAGAATAATTCTTTTGTATTCCTTACAAGCTCTCTTTGTTTTCTGTACAGAATATAGGCTTTTGCCAATTGAAAATCACCATCTTCAAACAAAACCCTTTCAACATAATCCTGTACAAGTTCAACTGAAGGCAAGCCCTGAACCGGCAATTCTGACAATTTCTTCAGTACCTCTGCCGATAACCTGTTTGCTTTCGATCTGTCGGGGCGGCCAATGGCACGAGTTGCTTTAAAAATAGCATTTTCAATTTTCTCCTTGTTAAAGGATACAACATCACCATTACGTTTAATGATTTGTGAAAAAATAAGTTTACCATTCATTTTTAAAAAAATTAGAATTATCAATGGTAACCTGCGGGGAGTTTAAGAATGCCTGCAAATGGCAGAAATTCATTCGCTTTTCGCCCGAAAGCTACGGAACTTTGCACCGGCAGGTCTTCTGGCTTGTCCTGTTTCAACCGCCTTCCCATTCAATAAAGAAAAGTGGCTGTTTGATTGAACCCTGAAAGAGGACTTACAGCTACGGGGATAGCTCCGGATTCACACCGGATTCCCTATTAATCTGATAAGAACCGATTACGGAACAAAAATAACCACAGAAAGTATTGTAAAGATTTTTAATTATAAATATGAATGAATAAGTTATTAACATCTCTGATTTCTGGCAGACGGGAACAGGATTAATAAATGCACACAAGTACAAACTGCTAAGATGAGATGCCGGTTATTGTCAGGGTTTCAGGCTAATAGATAAAAAGATAATGAATATAATCCGGAAATTATAAACGGTGCGAGACTATTCAACCATTAATCGTTCAATGTCAAGGCTCTTCCTGTAACCCTTCCGGCCATGCCCCATATGGAAAATTTTATACATTACAGGTACCACGATCAGAGTCAGGAAAGTAGATAACAGCATTCCTCCGATTATTACCCATGCCATACCGTTTCTCAATTCTGCCCCGGAACCTTTTGACAGTGCAACCGGAAGCATGCCGATTATAGTTGAGAGTGCAGTCATCAGGATCGGACGGGTACGAATCCGAACTGCCTGAATAAGTGCTTCGTTGATTTCTTTTCCCTCCTTTATTGCATCATTGGTAAAATCGACCAGCAGAATCGCGTTCTTCCCTACAAGCCCTACAAGCATAACAAGCCCCAGCATACCGTAAACGCTCAATGAGGTGTTAGTCAGCGCAAGAGCCAGAAAAGCCCCCAGGATAGCAAGAGGAATTGAAAAAAGAATTGCAAAAGGATCAATCCAGTTATTATATAGAACTACAAGGGAAAGGTAAATAAGCACAATGGAAAGTAGAAGAGCTCCTGTCATAACTCTCATGGAATCGCTCATCGACTGCATGTCGCCTGTTACAGCCAGACTGATCCCTTTCGGCTTTTGCATCTTTTCAACCCTGTTTCTGAATTCCTGTGATACTTTTCCCGGAGATGTTCCAAGTACCTGTGTGCGGATTGTAACTGAACTGTTCCTGTTAAATCTTTCCAGACGGTTTGGACCGGTTCCGAAACTTATATCAGCAAACTGCGATAGAAAAATTGTTTCTCCTTTGTTATTTATGAAAGAGAGATTTCCTACATCTTCAACCTGCTCCCTGTATGCCTTATCAGCTCTAATATTAATATCATACTCATAGTTGCTTTCAGTGTATTTAAGAGAGTTGTTTCCCTGGTATGTCATCTGCATTGCGAAGCCGACATTATCAAGAGTCAGGCCAAGTGCCGACATCTTGTCGCGGTCAACGGTAACATGTATTTCAGGAGTTCCGCTTTCGACTGAAAGCTCCTGTTGCATTGTTCCCGGAATTGATTGCATTACCTTAAGCGCCTGATCGGCAAAGATCATTACGGAATCAGAATAATTGCCGGTGATAACATATTCAACCGCTGCCTTTGCAGCCTGACCCGTTACAGCAACACTGAAGATCTTTACTTTCGCATCGGCAAGGTAATCGGTTAAGAGCTTCTTTATTCTTGCTATATACAGCTTGGTATCTTCATCACGTTGTCCTGCCGGAACAAGCTTCACATTAAGTTCCGCCAGATATGGAGCTCCCTGCCTGCTCTGGGTATTGTCGCTTGTAAGCCCAACCATTGTAATAACTTTGCTCACCTCAGGCCTGACAAAAAACCAGTCTTCGGCTTTTCTGACCAAAGCATTCGATTCTTCAAGAGAGATATCCCTGGGCATCTCCAACTGAACGATAAACTCACCCCTGTCAACATCAGGATGAAATTCAAAACCTATAAAACCCAGAGGGAACAGGGAAAAGACAGCAACAGTAATGCCCAGCACAATCAGGGCAAGCCATCGCTTGTGGAATAGAGCCCATTTTAATAATCCTGAAACCCATTGGCCAAATGCAACTATAGATTTTTCAAACCTCATCAATACCTTTTCATACAGGTTGCGGCCTGTCAGTATCTGAATATTTCCAAACCTGGAAGTTAGGAGGGGAA
>CAZPMM010000247.1:0-4233 GCA_964587405.1 uncultured Rikenellaceae bacterium | reverse complement strand
TCCGGTCTTGAAGACAGTGCAAGGATCATATCAGCGCCCTTCAGCGCAATCAGCAAAAAACTGTCAGATAGTACTCTTATAGAAATAGTTAAAAAAGATGATCTGTTTAAGAATCATTAGTATTCCTGATTTTTTTTGCAATGATTCTATGTATTGAAACAGCCACTGATCTGTGTTCTGTTGCACTGTGCGATGACAACAGGATCCTTTCCCTTAAAGAGGGTGGAAAAGAACGTACACATGCATCTCATCTAACCATATATATTCAGGAATTACTATCAGACAATGGTATTGATATTAGAAATCTTGATGCTGTTGCAGTAAGTAAAGGGCCCGGTTCATATACCGGTCTCAGAATAGGTATTTCTTCAGCAAAAGGAATCGCATACGGATCTTCTGTACCTCTGATCGGAGTAGGCACAACCCTGTCTATGTTTCATGGATTCAGGGAATCATATAATGAAAAATATAACTTCACAGAACAGGATCTTTTCTGCCCGGTGCTGGATGCCAGAAGAATGGAAGTTTATTCGGCTGTATTCGGTTTCGATGGCAATAATATAAGAGATGTAAAAGCAGAAATAATGAATGAAGAATCATTCAGTGAGTTTCCTGATCCCTGCAGAATGTTTTTATTTGGAGATGGTGCAGGAAAATGCATAAATATTGTAAAAAGGAAAAATACTATCATTGAAACCGAGTACAGGATATCTGCATCATCAATGTGCCTGCCTGCATCAGAAGCTTTTTCACAACAACATTTTGAAAATGTGGCATATTTTGAGCCATTTTATCTGAAAGATTTTTTAACTTCGAAACCTGTAAGAAATATCCTGGGGAATTATTTGGTCTGAAAATTGTCACTGTCTCTTAAAAAAGTAATGAAGAAATTTTTTTTAATCTCAATTGCATTAATTTTATTTTTTTCTTCAGCCGAAGGGCAGGTTAAAGCTTATCAGCCTGGGGAAAAAATTTATTATTCAATCCATTATGGTTTCATTACGGGAGGGGCTGCCACTCTTGAACTCAATATTGATACATTGTCAGGAAAGAAAATATGGCATTCAAAACTGATCGGCAGAACACTGGGGATCATTGATGCACTTTTCAAAGTCCTTGATATTTATGAAAGTTATATGGACCCCGTTTCTGAATTACCTGTAAGATCAATAAGAAATATAAGCGAAGGCAATTACAAAAGATATAATATTGTGGATTTTGATCATACAACAAGAAATGATTCTGCAATATTAACAAGCGATCTGACAGGTATTCATATCACACAGCCCGGAATTCATGATATACTTTCCTGCTTTTACTGGTTCAGGAACCATATTCTGCCCAATATTGACAACATAAAAAAAGGAGAAATGATAACCATTATGACATGGTTCACCGACGAACTTTACCCGATCCAGATGCGTTATATTGGTATTGAAGAAGTTAAAACCAGAGCGGGTAAAATCAAATGTTATAAATTCAATCCTGTTACAGAAAAAGGAAGACTATTCAAAACCGAGGAGGATGTATCTTTCTGGTTTTCTTCTGATAAAAATTTCCTTCCTGTTAAAATACGATTTGATATATTTGTCGGTGCATTTATAGTTGATCTTGAAAGTTATGAGGGACTAGTATATCCTCTTGAGATAAAAAAGAAACAATAAAAAATGAAATAGTAGAATTTTATGGCAACCACGGCAGATTTCAGGAACGGACTGGTTATTGAATATAACAATGACCTTTATACTATCATTCAGTTTCAACATGTTAAACCCGGTAAAGGACCGGCTTTTGTAAGGACAAAACTTAAAAACATAAAAACAGGGAGAGTTCTGGACAATACTTTTTCATCAGGAGTAAAAGTAAATATTGCCAGAGTTGAAAGAAGACCTTACCAATATCTTTATAAAGATGAAATCGGATATTATTTCATGCATTTAGAGACTTTCGAACAGATCCATGTTGAGGAACATGTGATAGATTTTCCTGAATTTTTACTTGAAGGTCAGCATGTTGAAGTTGTTGTTCATGCAGATACCGAGAATGTACTTTCTGTTGAACTCCCTCAATTTATCGTTCTGGAGGTAACATATACAGAGAAAGGTTTAAAAGGAGATACGGCAACCAATGCTTATAAACAGGCGACTCTTGAAAATGGTTCTGTAATTATGGTTCCTCTTTTTATCAATAACGGTGATAAAATCAAAATTGATACACACGATCGCTCTTATATAGAACGTGTTAAAAACTGATAAAACAATAATATGAAAACTCCGGGCGACAGGTTAAAGCTTAACAGGTTCAAGCTTGATGCATTGCTTGACATAACATTGTCAATCAATGCTAATCTCCCCACGGAGGAACTCCTTTCAAAATATGAGTCGATACTCAGGGATAATTTAGGTATTGGTAAGATTCTTATTTTTAAACGATCCAATAACTGGGAATGCCTTCTGAACGGCGGATTCCCAAAAGAATACGAAACACTGGATGTCGAGGATAAACTGTTAGGTTTTCAGGAAATAACCTATACATCAGCAGACATGGATTTTAAGGGTGTCGACATTATTGTTCCCGTTTTTAATAATAATGCTCATATTGCTTTCCTTTTTATTGGTGATATTGAAGAAGAAGGTGAAGGCATGAGCCCTGTCCTGAAACATCTTAATTACATTCAGACAATCTCCAACATAATAATAGTCGCCATAGAGAATATCAGGCTTCAGAAAGAGAGATTAAGGCAGGAAGCTCTTAAAAAAGAGCTGGAACTTGCTGCTAGGATGCAAAAGATGCTTATTCCCGATAACCGTCGTTTACCAAGAAGACCGGAAATATCTGTCTATGGCTTTTATTATCCTCATTATGAGGTTGGTGGTGATTATTATGATTGCATCAGGCTATCCGAAACAAAAACAGGGTTCTGCATTGCCGATGTATCAGGAAAAGGAATGTCTGCTGCCATTCTTATGTCGAATTTCCAGGCCAGCTTCAGAGCTCTGTTTTCAGCCGATTCAAACCTTGAGGACCTCATCTACAGGCTTAATTCAATCGTGGTCGCAAATGCTGCCGGTGAAAAATTCATCACATTCTTTGTGGGACGATACGATCATAATACAAGAACTCTGGAGTATGTAAACGCGGCACATACTGCCCCTGTAACCTATAGCCCAGCTACAGGGGAAATAGGTTTTCTCAATACCACATGTGTCGGAGTCGGAATGCTCGACAATATACCTCAGATAAAAAAAACATCCATCCAAATAAGTGGACATTTTAAAATAGTCTGTTATACCGACGGACTTTCAGAATTGAAAGATGATAATGGATTTGAAACAGGTACAAAAGATATAATCAATTTTATTTCCAACGATCTCCCGGTTGAACAGAATATGAAAGATATGCTCAGTTATCTGGGAATCCCCGATTCCAATCCCTATCTTTTTGATGATGTATCAATACTTGCAGCTGATCTTAGTTGAAAAATCAGATAAACCTTAACAGGAAATAATTCTTTTTCCCTTTCTGAATAAGCAGATACTTGTTGTTTAACAGTGAATCTTCCCCGATCAGAATTTCAGAATCTTCCAGCTTCTCCTTATTCATACTCACACCACCTCCCTGTATCATTCTTCTGAGCTCCCCCTTTGAACTGAATACCTTTGAATGATCCGCACACAGAGAAGTAAATGTAGCACCCTGTCTTAGTATTTCCCGTTTTATATCAAACATTGGAACACCGTCAAACACTGAGAGGAAAGTGCTTTCGTTCATTTTTCTGAGAGTTTCAGTTGTCCCTTTTCCAAAAAGAATCTGTGATGCCTCCAGGGCAGCCTGATATTCTTCCCGTGAATGAACCATTACAGTAACCTCTTCGGCAAGTCTTTTCTGAAGAAGTCTTTCATGAGGGCTAAGACTATGGTCTTCAATCAGTTTTTCAATTTTTGCCCTGTCAATAAGGGTGAATATCTTTATATATCTTGCCGCATCTTCATCCGATACATTAAGCCAGAACTGATAAAAATGATATGGTGATGTTTTTTCCGGATCAAGCCATACATTTCCCGATTCGGTCTTTCCGAATTTTGTACCATCCGATTTTGTTAACAGCGGACAGGTCAGTGCATAGGCATCCCCTCCCGTCTTACGTCTAATGAGCTCGGTACCGGTTACAATATTCCCCCACTGATCCGATCCGCCCATCTGTAATTTACAACCATATTCATTAAATAAATG
>CAZPMM010000246.1:0-4246 GCA_964587405.1 uncultured Rikenellaceae bacterium | reverse complement strand
CAGTGGATTTCTATTTTGCTTCGTAAGGCTCTCCATTTTCATTATACTTAAAAATTTCTTTAATGAAAAGATCACTTCGGTAAGTGATGTTGAAAAACTCCTGAACAGACAGGTGCTAAGTCTTATCTATACAAATTATTACAGAACCGAAGCAGTTGTGTCTGAGTTACCGGGCTCATCAATTGCTGAATCCTTCAGGAACCTTCGAAGTAACCTTTTTCTCAAATACAGGACAAAACCATTGAAAATTATAATGGTTACATCCGCACAACCAATGGACGGGAAAAGCTTTGTTTCCTTTAACCTTGCTGCGGCAATAGCCTCCGTTGGCCATAAATCTATACTGGTTGACTGTGACCTGAGAAGACCCACTCTTCATGAAAAATTCAATACAGATAATACAAATGGCCTTTCAAGATATATGGTCAATCATTCATCGGCAAATGAGATTATCATGGAAACAGGGGTAAAGAATCTTGCTTTCATCCCTTCAGGACCGATTCTCCCTAACAGTTCTGAACTGATAGAGGCTGGTGTACTTGATGATCTCATAAATCACCTCAAGACCATTTATGAATATATAATTATAGATGCAACGCCAACCGGACTTGTGGCAGATGCAATACCATTAATAAAATATGCAACTCATATACTGCTGGTATGCAGAAATAATCACACCCGGAAAGATGTTTTGAATGACGTATTAACAATGTTCCGCACAAACGAGATAGATAATTATGATATCGTCTTTAACGATCTGACTCTCAAGGGAAGTCGTTACGGGCGCTATGATAACTATTATAGGAAAGATAAAATATCATTGATACGGAAACTAGTATAACATATAATAACAGACATTTTCTTATGACTAATGATCCGACAGTTATTCAGGAAAAAGTAAAACAGTACATACTGCAGGCATCCCATGCCGATGCTGATAAAATCAAAAATGACTCTCTCCTTTTCAAGGAAGGATTTTTCGATTCTATGGGTTTTATACTCCTGGTCACATTCCTCGAGGAAGAATTTAAAATTAAGACAAGTGATTCTGATCTGCTTGAAGAGAACTTTGAGTCAATCAATGCAATAAGGGATTTCGTCACCAGGAAACTGGAAGCCTGACCATGTGCGGAATAGCAGGTATCATAGATTACCGTGCAAAAACAAATACGGTATCCGGACTTGTATCCATGCTCCGCTCAATAAGCTATCGCGGTCCGGATGAGGCAGGTATTTATCACTCAAAATCAGCAGCTATTGGTAATGTCAGACTGAGTATTCTCGACCTTAATACGGGTCAACAGCCTGTTTCTGATAGTTCCGGGCGATACTGGATAGTTCAGAATGGCGAAATATTCAATTACAGGGAACTCAGGGCTGATCTCGAAAAAAAAGGATTAACATTCAGAACAAAAGCTGATACTGAAGTACTGGTTCAGCTCTACGCTTTGTATGGATGGAAATGTCTTAATATGCTGAACGGACAGTTCGCGTTTGCAATCTGGGATAAGCTTGAAGAGGAACTCTTTATAGCTCGTGACAGAGTAGGCATCAGGCCACTGTTTTATAACATTAATGATAATGTTTTTTCATTTGCATCAGAGATAAAAGCTCTTTTTGAACAAAATAACCTTAAAAGAGAACTTCGTCCGGAAAGTATTGCCCAGGTTTGTACATTCTGGTCTATTCTCACTCCTTATACAGCCTTCAAAGACATATTCGAACTCTCTCCCGGTCATTTTCTAACCTTCAGCAGGAAGGGGATAAATACCGGCAAATTCTGGGAACCGGAATTCGGGAAAATAAATAGCAATATCAAACTGAACGATGCAATCGATCAGTTCAATGAGTTGTTTAAAAATGCAATAAAACTTCGTCTGAGGGCAGATGTTGAAGTGGCTGCCTACCTCAGCGGCGGCATTGATTCCTGCACAACAGTTGCTTATATAAAAGATATCGAATCAGGTATACTTAAAACATTCTCAATCGGTTTTGAAGAAAAGGATTTTGATGAAAGTAATTTCCAGAAAGAAGCCGTCAGTTATCTGAATACTGAACACACATCGATAACCTGTTCTTCAAAAGATATTGCAGAATCTTTCCCGAAAGTTGTGTGGCATTCCGAGATACCAATGACCCGGACTGCTCCTGCTCCGATGCTGCTCCTGTCGAAACTTGTAAGAGATAACAATATCAAAGTAGTTATCACCGGCGAAGGTTCAGATGAGATATTGGCTGGTTATGATATTTACAGGGAAGCAAAGATCAGAAGATTCTGGGCCTCAAATCCCGACTCGAAGATAAGGCCATTGCTACTGAAATCACTATATCCTGATATACCACACCTCCGAACTGCTAGTCCGAATATACTTAAAATGTTCTTCGGCTATAAGCTTGATGACATTCATAATCCTTTCTATTCCCATATTTTACGGTGGAATAATGCGAATCATATAAAAAAGAGTTTCTCAGAACGATTGAAAGAAACTTTAGGGAATTATTCAATAATCGACAAATTAACAGGCAAGTTACCTGCAGATTTTGCTGTATGGGATCCACTGGCACAAGCACAATGGCTGGAAACAACAATATTTATGTCGGGCTACCTCCTATCCACCCAGGGTGACAGGATGGGAATGGCAAATTCCATAGAAGGAAGGTATCCTTTCCTCGATTACCGGGTTATTGAATTCTGTGCATCATTGCCATCCCGGTTAAAGCTCAATGGCATCACCGAGAAATTCCTGTTAAAGAGGCTCATGAAGAACAAGCTCCCTGATAGTATTGTCAAACGGCCGAAACAGCCATACCGTGCACCTATAAGTAGCGTATTCCTTTCAAAAGATACTCCGGATTATATAAAACTCATGCTATCAGATACATATACAAAAAAAACAGGTGTCTTTGATCATGATTTTATAGCAACCATGATCTCCAGGATCAATAAAACCGGAATTGCATCAGAAGTTGATAATATGACACTTACAGCAATAATATCAACACATTTATTACATTATCAGTTCATTGAAAATAATAATGAGGAGTACAAGAGGGAGGAGTTGAAGAATTTGAAAATAATTGATTATGATAAGAATAAATAAGCATTTGTGCTTTTATTTGTGATGACCTTTATTCCTTTTATGCTTAAAAATAATTTACTATGAATTCAAGGAAACCCTTTTCAAAAGACATTATCCTTCTCGACAACATTGAATATGTTGTTAATGAAATTGTAAACAAACTACGGAATGATGTCCTGCATGTAATCCGTCGCAACGGCGGAGTTGTTGGCATCAGCGGTGGCATTGACTCATCAGTCTGTCTTGCACTTTCTGCAAGAGCTTTCGGTCCTGATAAGGTATTGGGAATCATGCTACCCGAAAAAGACTCCAGTCCAGACAGTGAGATACTTGCCCGTGAACTGGCTGGAAAATTCGGAATTAAAGCTATAAAGGAGGAAATTACAGGCGCTCTTACCGGTTTTAAATGCTATGAACGACGCGACGAAGCAGTTAAACGTGTATTCCCGGAATATGATCCTGCTACTCATAAAATGAAGATCGGAATTAAACAAAGTGGATTGTTCTCATCGCTGCCTCCCATGTTTTCTCTTACCATAATTGACTCCGCTGGTAATGAGAAAGAAAAGCTACTCCCGGTTAATGAGTACCTCCAGATAGTTGCTGCATCAAATTTCAAGCAACGTACAAGGATGTCAATGCTTTATTATCATGCAGAAGCACTGCATTATGCTGTCATCGGCACCCCCAACAAGCACGAGCAGGAACAAGGCTTTTTCGTCAAGTACGGTGATGGCGGAGCAGATGTCATGCCGATAGGTAATCTGTATAAAACACAGGTTTATCAGCTCGCAAAATATCTTGGAGTTCCTGATGGGATAATTAAAAGAACTCCCACCACTGACACCTATTCTGCCGAACAAACACAGGAAGAGTTCTTTTATCAGTTACCGTTTGATCTTATGGACAGGTACTGGTACGGTTACGAGAACGGGTATCCTGCCAGTGAGGTTGCAGAAGTAATGGGAGAAACGACAGAACGAGTGGAGGCGCTGTTCAGGGGGTTTGAGAGGAAGAAGAGGACTACTGAGTACTTGAGAATGGTACCGGTCAGAGATTATTACGGGACATAATACTTAGGACACAGTGGCCAGACAGTTAACCCAGTGAGAGACGAGATGAACACTGATTATATATTTATTATTTAAAGTCCAGTCCACTTTTTA
>CAZPMM010000245.1:0-4255 GCA_964587405.1 uncultured Rikenellaceae bacterium | reverse complement strand
CATACATGAACTGGATAAAGCCATTTCAGACCTACTGAGAAGATCAAATAAAAAATTCCTGGTTGTGGTAAATAAGGTTGACAACAGCCAGAGACTGATGGAAGCCGGTGAATTCTACGGAATGGGATTTGAAAGGTATTTCCCGGTAAGTTCAGCTAACGGAAGCGGAACGGGTGATCTGCTGGATGAGATCGTTGCCAACCTTCATGATCTGGCTCCTGAAATCATTCCTGAAATTCCCCGTGTAGCAATTGTTGGGCGACCAAACGTGGGTAAGTCTTCCCTTGTAAATTCCCTGCTCGGAGAGAACAGAAATATTGTAACACCGATACCCGGTACAACGCGCGATTCAATATATACAAGGTATAACAAGTTTAATCACGATTTTTATCTGGTTGATACTGCAGGACTTAGAAAAAAAAGTAAGGTTAATGAGGATATTGAATTTTACTCTGTGATGAGAGCTGTCAGGACCATAGAAAACTCGGACATATGCCTGCTTATGATCGATGCGACAAGGGGAATTGAAGCACAGGATCTGAATATTTTTTCACTTATAATCAAAAATAATAAAGGGTTGATTGTAGCTGTCAATAAATGGGATCTGGTCGAAAAAGAAGTCAATACTTCAAAATACTTTGAAAAAGAGATCCGTAACAGAACGGCTCCTTTTACAGACTATGAAATAGTGTTTATTTCGGCTACCAATAAACAAAGAATCCACAGGTTACTTGAACTTATCGATACCACTAACAAAAACAGGACAAGGAAGATAGGTACCGCTGAGCTCAATTCTGTAATGCTTGATCTGATCAGGCAAAATCCTCCGCCATCTCCAAAAGGCAAAAACATAAAAATAAAATATATCACACAGTTGCCAACATATTCACCCTCATTTGCGTTTTTTTGTAATTACCCTCAACACATAAAGGAACCATACAAACGTTATATTGAAAACAGGATGCGGGAGAGATTTGAATTTACCGGGATTCCCTTAAGAATATTTTTCAGAAAAAAATGAACAGATTTGGTATTATTTTTGTTATTAATGAAGCAATCAGGAAACATATGAGAACAAGAAAATATCTTATACTCTTATTTCTGACTGTTACAGCTGCAGTCGCCTGCAAAAAGATAGAGCAGCTCCCTCCCGAACCCAGAATTGAATTCAGGAATTTTGCAGTTTTCGACACCACTGATATGCTGGGAAATTCATGTAAAGGTGGAAGGCTCACCTTTTACTTTGAGGATGGGGATGGCAATCTCGGACTTCCGACACCAGATGAAACCTCTTCTGATACCACCAATCTTTTCCTGAAGCTTTTCCGGAAAGTTAACGGAATAATGACCGAGGTTCCCGATGATGATATATTAAAACCTTCCAATTACAGAATACCATTTATGGAAAGGACAGGACAGAACAAGATCCTCAAAGGAACTATTTCAATTACATTCCTGTACCTGTTTTATTTACCCGAATCGACAGATACGCTCAGATACGATTTCTACATTAAGGACAGGTCGAATAATCTGAGTAATACTGAATCCACATGCGAGTTCTTTCTGTCGATAAATAATATTTACGTAAAATCCGATTGATCAGAATCTGATACCCATCATAAGGATATCATCCACCTGTTCATTAGCTCCTTTCCAATCCATAAAGAATTGTGTTATTTTCTCTTTCTGTTCATCCATTGAAAGGGCTTTGATCTCCTCAAGAAGTGCTTTCAGCCTTGCAACTTTCATTTTCTTTCCATCGCTTCCGCCGAACTGATCGGGAAGTCCGTCAGTGAACAGGTATAGTATATCTCCTTCCCTGAAATAATATTCCTGATCATCAAAAAATTTCTCCGCTACTGATTCTCCTCCGATCGACGACCTGTTGCCCTTGATATAAAGAGACTCGCCTTCCAGTATCACAATAACCGGACGCATTGCAGACGCAAATCTTATATGTCTGGTTTTCAGTCCGATCTCACAGACAACCATATCCATACCATCATTTGATACTCCCAGCTCAATATTCTGGTTAAGTGTCGAGAAGATCTGGCTGTCTAGTGTCTTAAGAATTTGTGAAGGCCGGGTAATATGCTGCCTGCTTATTATATCCTGAAGCAGTGTGGAACCTATCATTGACATAAAGGCACCTGGGACACCATGACCCGTTGAGTCGGCACAAACTATCATGAATTTGTCATCTCCAAACTTGTCGAACCAGTAAAAATCACCACTTACTATATCACGTGGTATAAATAGTATAAAAGCATCACTGAAATTATCTTTCAGCTTATTCATATCGGGCAGAAGGCTTGCCTGAATCCTCTTGGCATAACTTATACTGTCTGTTATCTCAATATTCTTCAATTCAATCTCACCTTTCTGTCTAACTACTTCTTTAGTCCTTGCGTCAAGCTCAGTTTTAAGATACAATTCCAGCTTCTTCTGAGCCTTTTCACGCTGGCGAATGATAATTATAACCACACCAGTCAGTGCTACGGCAGTTAAGAGTAAAAACCACCATGTTCTCCAGAAAGGAGTTCTGATTACAAGATCGAATGAGACAGGCTTACCGGATAATCCCTCCTCATTCACCGAATTCATACTGAAGTTAAATTTTCCATCCCGGGGTGATACTGTCACTACCCTTTCAGAACTCCAGTCGGACCAGTCGTCATCCCAGTTATCGAGACGGGTCTGATAATAAACCTTGCCAGGTTCTTTAAGATTAATGCCTACATATCCGATTACTATCTTATAACGTTTATTATAAGGTAAAGTAAATGATTGCCTGTAAGGATAATTTACATCATTTATTGAAATAAAATTTATGTTATTTACAGGGGCAATAGTACTCTTCTGATCCTTTTTCAGATCATACACGATAAGTCCCTGAGTTGTGCCGATCAATATCTTTCCACCGGGAGCTTCATGCATGGCTGCCAGATTACAAACCCCGCCCATGGCAAAGTCAGTACCATAAGTTTTCATGATACCCGTTTGCCGGTCATAACAGGAGAATCCTCTTTCA
Organism: uncultured Rikenellaceae bacterium; assembly: GCA_964587405.1. GTDB lineage: Bacteria > Bacteroidota > Bacteroidia > Bacteroidales > VadinHA17 > LD21. The sequence continues at coordinate 1,224 of CAZPMM010000245.1, read as the reverse complement.
TGTCCGACCCATATCCTGTTCAGTGAATCCGCAAGAATACTGTAGCAGTAATCAGAAAGGAGCCTGTCGGCTCTTGTATAAGATATTACAGTATCACCACTGAATTCAAAGACACCGTTTCCGGCAGTAGCTATCCATATATTTCCATCATTGCTCTGAAAACAAGATGATATCACATTCATTGTCGATCCTCTCATTACTCCGCTCCCCGAAATTACTCCCTGATTAATATCGATCCTATATATCCTGTCAGTTTTTGTTGCTATTGCAGCAGTGCCGTCTTCAAGAAGGCATATCTGATCAATCATGTTGTAAGGCAATCCATTGTTTGTGTTAAATCTTGCCTTCAGATTAGCACTTTTCTTGTCAAGAATAATAACACCGTTAAGTGTACCCAGCCATAACAGGTTTTTATCAGCCTGTATATTCAGAATATAATCCTCTCCTGTGTTTCCCGACCTGTAAACCATACGCTGTGTACCGGATGGTTGCCTGACATACAATCCGGCTCCTGCAGTTCCTATCCAGAGATTCTTATCATCACCTACATAATAACATGTTATTTCATTGTTCCCAGTGCTTTTTCTCAGATCGGTGAACGACATTATATTGTTATTATCCGGATTAAAAAGATAATATCCGGATGATGTACCAAGAAAATAATACTCTTCAAACCTGTTAACATAAATAATATTGTTGGCTTCCGGGGTCTTTCCGGGGGAATAAAAAGCCAGAGACAATGAAGGAAGCATTGAAAGGCCTTCACCGAAATGACCTATCCAGTAATTACCTTCCTGATCCCTGAACATTGATCTGATATTATTTGCAGCAAGACCGGAATTTTTATCAATGAATCCCAAAGAAACCATATCTGTTCCTTCAAGAGATATTCTCAATCTCAGTACTCCTGATCCATTTGTCGATATCCAGCAAATGCCATCCTGGTCTTCATAAATTTTCTTGACATCTAGATAAGCAAGTTCCTCACTGTCAGATAAACGGGTAAGGCTTTTCATCTCCGCTGCAAGATGCAGTTTGTATATACCGTTTCCGTTTGTTCCAGCCAGATACCAGTCACTGTCCTTTAGTCTCTGAATAGAAGTAATGCTGGAATAATTAAATCCACCTATCGTATCTCTGAGCAAAAGGGTATCAGACATAATTTTGAATATCTTAATATATTCCTGTGTCCCTATCAGAAGTTCTCCTGATGGAGTAAAAGCA
>CAZPMM010000244.1:0-4275 GCA_964587405.1 uncultured Rikenellaceae bacterium | reverse complement strand
GCAGGACAAATACGTATGTATATAATTTTCAAACATATGGGTTCCCCCGCTTGAGCAGGGCAGGCATCAGACCATTGAAATATGACATATTTCCGGATAAATATATAAGATTCGGTATTATAGGCATATTTATTGTGGAGATACAATAGATTAAGATTGTTTTTAATATTCGGAAAGCTTTTTATATATTTAAATTAAAATCAGGATTCAGATGAAAGAACGAACCATAATTTTTATAAGTATTGTCTCGTTAATTCTGATATTGAGTTCGTGTATGACTCATAAGAAGATGACATATCTCAAGTATTCTGATAATTCTGATCAGGCTATTGTACCGGAAAGCAATGTCTTTGTTCATGTAACTCCGGATGCATATAAGATTATGCCATATGATATTTTGCTCATCAGGGTTATAACACCTGATCCGCAATGGTCATCCCTGTTCAACATCATGCCCGTGGGGGCAGGTGGTACAATAACAGAGGAGAGTGCTGCGCTGTTTGGATATCCTGTTGATATTAATGGTAATATTGAAATTCCTTTTGTAGGAAAAGTAATGGTTTCGGGTAATACTTTATCCCAGATTAAAAGTAAACTGGATACTGTTTTTACAGAATATGTAACTGATGCTGCAATTACTGTCAGATTAGTCAATAATAGTATTAGTATTCTGGGTGAAGTTGTCAGACCCGGACGATATCCCATAACAAAGGACAGGCTGAATATTTTTGATGCAATATCCATGGCTGGTGATTTACGTGAATTCGGTACCCGTCAGGAAATAGAATTAATACGGCCATCACCTTATGGACCTATGATAAAGCAATTTTCAATATCCGATCGTAGTATTTTATCATCGGAATTTTATTATGTGATGCCTAACGATGTTATTTATGTTAAACCCGTTTCCGGCAGAATGTTTTCCCAGGGTACTACAATTTATTCCTTGTTATTGAACACAATAACGACTGCTCTTGTTATTATCAGTTATTTCAAGATATTGTAATATAAACGCGTTGTTTGGTTGAAATCATAGTATAACTAATTTTTTATCTTACGATTAATGCTAAGATATTACTTTGATATTGTTTAAGGTTGCATGCTGAATGTTATTCTGATAACTATTAACAGACATAAATTCACGAACAATGAATGATCCGGATATAATCCAGAATGTTAAACCAGGCAGTGTTTTAGACAAATCGGATGCATTTGATCCAATAGTACTCCTGCAATTATTTCTTAGAAACTGGTACATCTTTTTAGTTGTGATTGTTGTTGCATTTTTTGCAGCACGTTATTATATAAGTCATACCCTTCCAATATACAGAACATCAGTTACTCTTTTGATAAACGAAACGGATGACAGGGGAATTATGGATAATACTTATTTATTGCAGGGTTTCGGGCTTCCGGTCGCTATGAGAAATTTGGAAAATCAAATCCAGATTCTGAAATCTGGATCCCTGGTTGAACAGACATTAAAAGAATTACCATTTGAAACGGAGTATTATTTTAAAACAATCAGAAACCGGCTTCCGATTTACCCAGAAACTCCCATTAAGGTATCTTTTGATGATAAAAATAAAATACCATGGAATACCGAATTTTCAATTAGCTTCCTGGCAGGAAACACGTTTATCTTAAAATCTGAATCTGAAGGATTTCCTTTTGAAAGAACAGCTTCTTTCGGAGATACTATTCGGGTTCAAAAAGGAAATTTTATCATTGACTGCCGGGATAACGACTGGTTAGAAACAAATCGTGAAAAAAAGTTGTATTTTATGATTCATAATACAACAAATCTGATAAAAAATTATAGCCGCAGATTAAATATCGTTAAAGTCAGCAGGGAAGGAACACTGTTAAATATTAGTATGCAAGGGGCCAACAGGATAAAAGATGCTGATTTCCTTAATCAGCATGTTAAAAACTTTCAGGCAATTTCCCTGAACAGAAAAAACATGGAAGCAGAAAGGAGAATACAATTTATTGATAATCAGCTTATAGGGATATCAGATTCATTATTGACCACAGAAAACAAGTTACAGCAATTTCGTTCAACACACAGGGTAATGGACCTTTCTGCTCAGGGTCAGGCTATTATCGGGCAGGTAACGTTTCTCGAAAATGAAAAAGCACGTCTGGAACTTGAGGCAAACTATTATGATTATCTGGCAGATTATCTGGACAAGGAATCATCAGGAGAAGTACCGATAGTGCCGATCACCATGGGGATTACTGATCCGGGGCTTACTCGTCTGGTGGAGGAACTTGCTCAATATCAGGGACAATCGGCGGGCAGAGGAGCAGGCGAACTGAATCCCCTTCAAAGAAACCTTGATCAACGTATCCGGAGCACAAAGGAATCATTGAGAGAGACATTAAATGGACTGAGACGGGCTAATAGTCTTGCCCGTTCGGAAAACCAGTCTCAAATTAACAGAACTAATGCTCAAGCTTCTTCTTTACCGGTAACAGAAAGACAACTGTTGGGAATAGAGAGGAAATTCAGACTTAATGATGAATTATATACTTTCCTTCTTGAAACGAGAGCCAACCAACAGATGCAGAAAGCATCCAACAGATCTGACAGCGAGGTGGTTGATCCGGCGGATGCCCGGTTCAGTTCTCTTATATCTCCTATACCCCAGAGGATTAATCTTCTTTCAATTTTTGGCGGATTCTTTATTACATACCTGATCATATTTCTGAGATTTATTTTTAATAAGAAGCTTAAAGAAGAAGATCTGAGGCAAATGACAAAAATTCCGGTGGTTGGTAATATCCCTTATTGTTCGGAAAAAATAAATAAGATAGTTATCGAAAATCCCGGTTCAACGATAGCGGAATCATATCGTCATCTAAGGTCAAGAATGCAATTCTTCACAAAAGACACTACCTCTCCTGTTATATTAGTTACATCATCAATGCCCGGAGAGGGTAAGACAGCAACCTCTATTAACCTGGCAGCTGCGTATAGTTTACTTGGTAAAAAAACCATTCTGATTGGTTTTGATCTGCGAAAGCCTAAAATTTTCCAGGATTTCGATCTGAATAATGATAAAGGCTTATCCACATGGCTGATAGGACAGGACAAATTAGAGGATATAATTCAGGAAACATCAGTGGAAAAACTTTCGTTAATCACTGCTGGGCCGGTTCCCCCTAACCCTTCAGAACTTACGGCTCTTGAAAAAACAAGCGAACTATTTAAGATCCTTAAAGAAAAATATGATTTTATAATTGTAGACTCATCGCCGATAGGAATTGTATCTGACACAATTTATCTGTCGTCTCTCGCAGATGTCTGTATTCTGGTAATTAGACCCGGATACACATTAAAGAGTATGTTTGAATTGACTCTGAATGAGATCAATGCAAATGGAATTAAAGGTGTTGGTATTGTTCTGAACTCATTACAGTTAAAAGGCAAACATTATGGTTACGGTGAGAGATATGGTTATATCAGTGAAAAAAGACATTCAAACATTCCTACATTAAGGATATTCAGAAAAAATTGAAATTTATATCCGGATGATAAGTGGATTATGAATTGATAAATCCAGCTTTTTTGCGGATTCAGGGTTCAGTTTTTACACAAGACAATTACATCTTTTCAAATAAGGACTTTTCAATCTCATTTTTGAATCACTATTGAAAATTAAACTGACTTCAGGGCAAAAGAGGTAAGTAATGAAACAATAAATGAAAGAAAAAGATGCTTCAAGCAACTTTAATCAGGCTGTATGGCTGACTATAAGCAGTTTTAGTTCATTTGCCCTGGCAATTGTTAGTGCTGCTATTCTGTCACGTTATTTTGATAAGGCAGAGTACGGAACTTATAAGCAGATATTATATGTTTATGCTACTCTACAGACTGTCTTTGCAGCAGGATTACCTGGTGTTTTTGCGTATTTTATTCCACGGTTAACACAAGGTCAGGGTAAAAAACTGATAAACAGTGTTAACCGTGTGTTTGTTTTATTAGGTCTTATCTTTTCACTCTTTCTCTACCTTTCATCTGATCTGATAGCAGGTCTGTTAAAAAATCCCGAGCTTTCAACAGGACTGAAAATATTTTCTCCCTTTCCTCTATTTGTTATTCCTGCTCTTGGAGTGGAAGGTATATATACAGCTTTAAGAAAAACAAAACTCATAGCAATATACCAGGTAACCACAAAAATCCTTATGCTTTTATGTATTATTTTACCGGTGATAATACTAAAAGGAACATACCGGTCTGCAATAATCGGATGGGGAGTTGCATCATTC
>CAZPMM010000243.1:0-4322 GCA_964587405.1 uncultured Rikenellaceae bacterium | reverse complement strand
CATTGAAATAATAAGCTCATTCTAATTTTGGGTGTCTTTCGCACAAAACAGGATAACCGGATAAATAGCTTATCCGGTTTTTTGTTGATAAATTATTTCTGAAGTTGGCTTTTAGGATTACAATCCGGTTTTTTATTGATGAATTTTGTTCAATCCGGGAGCTGAAGATTTCTGGCATAAATGTTTGCAATGCAGGCTGAAGAACACGTATGTTTTTCAGGTAACATAATAGTGATTACTCCGTTTAATAACATTGTGAAAGTCGGAGTTTTAAATACATAATTAAGGATATAATCCGCAGATGGAGCATTGTGAAATCTGTTGAGAGTATTTTTTTTATTTTGATGGCAGATTTAAAGCTGTATAATATTGAAATTAAATTAAATAGCTCAAAGGCGCCTCATGCCCGGGTTATATATTTCCATGAATTATTTCTAAAGTTATTAAATACAAATACCCTAAAACTAGGAGGTATATCATGAATATTATGCAAATAAAAATCTCAGGTCCTTTATTCGGGAAAAGGATCTTTGAGAGAAGGAAAATACTGATCCGCATAAGAATTTTCCTATGCATGGTAATCCTGATCTTGTCAATTGCAAGTTTTAAAGTTGCCGGACAAGGTGTAGGTATCAGCGAGGTAACCATAGTGCCGGAGCCATCTGCGATCCTTGAACTGAGGTCAACAGTAAGAGGTTTTCTGGCTCCGAGGATGACCACGGATCAGAGATTACTTCTTGGAGACACATCTCCAGCAGCCGGACTTCTGGTTTACGACACAGATACTAAATCCTTCTGGTATTGGGATTCAGGCTGGAAGGCATTTGCTTCGGGTGTTTGGGGAGCTTCAAATCAGTTGCTTGGAATGAATGCCGCAGGTGATGCCAATGAGTATAAAACATTAGCGGGAACAACAAACCAGATTAATGTGGCTCATTCTGCCGGACAGATAACTCTTTCTGCAGCGCAGGATATTCATACAGAGGCATCCCCGGTATTTCAGGGTCTTACTGTCAGTGAACTCGAACCAAATGCAGATGTTTATACAGATAATCAGAGAAGACTCACAACTGTTCGCCCGTCTTCAGGAACGATTGGATATTGGAACCGTACCGGTTCTGTTCTCTCACCAGCAAATGAAGGAGATAATATTTCAACATCTGGTAATATTTATACAACGGAATCCGGCTCAATAGCTTCTGCAGGATTACTGACTGGAAATTCCGGAGCAACAATCTTGGGAGGAACGATAAATCTGAATAATGACTCAAATTTTCCTGTAAACATAAGCACAGGAACTTCTTCCGGAAATATTTCGCTCGGTAATTCGGCCAACAAAATTATTCTTCCGGCTTTCAATACATCCGGTATTGTTCATAATAATGCTCTCGGTGAACTATCAACAGGATTGATTGTGAATGATGATATTACAAATGGTACCATAAATCTTATATCAAAAGTGACGGGTGTATTGCCGGTTATTTATGGTGGTACAAACTCGGATATTATTCTCCAGAATCACAGGATGATGGTATCCAGGAACGGCCGGATAGTAGAAGCAGGTCATCTGGGGGATGGAATGATAATAGTAGGGAAAGACAACGATGAACCACAGCTGGTAACAATGAGCGGTGATATTACAGTAAGCAATTCCGGTGTTACTACAATTGGTAACAACAGGGTTGTCAATGCAATGTTATCCAATAATTCAGTTACTTCAGACAAAATATTAGACGGAACGATAAAAACTGCCGATCTGGAAGATAATTCTGTAATATATGAAAAACTGCAGAATTTAAGCACAACCGGGAGATTATTGGGAAGCTCCGATACTTCTACTGCTGTACAGGAAATTACATTGGGAACAGGTCTGAGCCTTAATGGAAATGAGTTAACAGCAAGCGGGACGGGAGGAACAGTCACTTCTGTAGGATTATCACTTCCGGATTTTTTTACTGTAAGCAATTCGCCTGTAACAAACTCAGGATCATTAACCGGGACTCTTGTTAATCAGACGAAGAATACTGTTTTTGCAGCTCCTGACGGCAGTAATGGAATTCCGGTATTTCGGACTCTTGAAGCTGGAGATATACCCGAAATGCCATGGTCAAAAATAACAACCGGAAAACCAACAACTCTTTCGGGTTATGGAATTATTGATGCTATGAGCAATTCACATGCAGCCAACATTATTACGTCTTCAAATATTACAAACTGGAATACTGCTTTTGGCTGGGGTAATCATGCAGAGGAAGGCTATCTTAAAACTTATACAGAGTCTGATTCTGTTGTAAAATCAATAAATGGCATTGTTAAGTCGAATGGGGTTACTATATCGGCAGCAGCAGCAGGAACAGATTATGTTGTACCAAATACAGCCATAGCAACAGGAACAAATACAAAGATCACCTATGATACTAAGGGCCTTGTAACCGGCAGTAGCGCTGCGGTTCTGGCATCGGCGGATTATGCCGGTCAAGGAACGGTCAATACTGTATTGCACGGCGGAGGTGCTGGTAATCCTTCCTGGAGCCAGATAAACAATTCGGATATTGCCAATGATGCCGGAATAGCTGATTCAAAGCTGGCTACAATAAGTACAAACGGAAAGGTTGCGAATTCTGCAACAACAGCTACTTCAACAAATTCTCAAAGCACAATTGTATTAAGAGATACAAATGGTGATTTTTCTGCTGGAACCATAACGGCCAATTTGACAGGTACGGCAACAAATGCAATAAATTCTACGAATGCAATTAATGCTAATACAGCAACAAACCTTACAGGAGGTTCGGGAGGTTCAATACCTTATCAGACAGCAGCGGGTACCACTGCAATGCTGGCAAACGGAACAATAGGTCAGATTCTGGTTTCTAACGGTGGTACAGCAGCTCCTTCATGGGCCACTTTCAATGATTGGAAAATTAATGGTAATACAGGTACTAATCCTGCAACCAATTTCATTGGCACGATAGATAATAATGATGTTGTCTTCAGAGCAAACAATACCGAAAGAGCAAGGATTGAAAGCGTCACCGGTCACATTAAAATCGGTGATGCCAGTAACGGCACTGTCAAGGCAACTAAAGAACTTGTGCTCAGAGAAGATAATGATGAATATGGATCGTTTGTACTTAGACTCAGGAACAGGGAAAACGAAAACGGGGCAATATTTGAAAATACCAATGCCTCCAAAACCTTGATAGACTTCATGTTCAAGACAGAAAGCAATCAGAGAAATATAAGGTTTGAATCACGACTTAGCTATGCCAGGACAGGCAATCCTTCCTTTCATATAGGGGGGGCTGATCCTGATAATCCTTCGTTATCAATAGGGGATAATTATTCTGCATTCAACAGGCCTTTGAAAATTGGTAATTATGATACACCTGCAGCTCTTCTTCATCTTTCAGCAGGAACCGCTTCTGCGAATACGGCTCCATTAAAACTGACCCCGGGAACAAATCTATCTTCACCGGAGGATGGTGCTGTTGAATATGACGGAGAAGATTATTATGTAACGATAGGAACAGAAAGATTTACTTTAGCAAAAACAATAAAAGCAAATAAATCTCTGAATTTCGGTCTTACACCTGCTAAGACAAGCCAGGATTGTATAATTTATGTTCCTGGTGCATCCAATGGTGATCCTGTTGTTCTGGGAGTTCCGTTCACTGCAATACCAGGGATCGGATGCAATTATACTGCCTGGGTCAGTGCTACAGATTTTGTTACTATCCGGTTCAGTAATTTCAGCGAAGTTCCTCTTGATCCTGGTACTGGAAATTTCAATATCAGAATTTTGAAATAGAATTATAATAGAAAGGAACTATCAGGGATAAGAAAGACAGCTTTAATTCAGACTTAATTGTAAAAGATTATTTAGAATAAGCCTACAAAATGTCCGGTAAGAGAAATAAAAAAGCACGGATTAATGGCAGAGGAATACTTGAATATCTTCTTGTTGCATTATTTTGCTTTGTCTTATCCGGATTAAATTCCAATATGTTATTTTCTCAGGTCATTACCAATCAGGGTGCTTATGTGAATATTATTCCCGGAACCATTGTTCAATCAGATGATGTAATAAATAATTCCGGAACATTGTTTAATTCCGGAACGATCAGTATTTCAGGAAATTATATTAGTACCGGTACTACAGGAGGTAATGGTGTCTATACTCTCGGAGGATCATGGACAAATACCGGAGGTACATTTAATCCGGGATTAAGTACCGTGATCTTCAATGGTTCGGATGACCAGTTCATAACCAGAACCGGTGGTGAGACATTCTTCAATATGACAGTTGAAAATACCGGTGC
>CAZPMM010000242.1:0-4365 GCA_964587405.1 uncultured Rikenellaceae bacterium | reverse complement strand
TTATCTTTTCTGTCAAGTATAACACATTCCATCTCAGGCATCCAGTCAAATAATGTTTTATCATTGACCTTAAGCTTATTAAAGGTATATTCAGCATTTATCTTAACAATAGCCTCATTTGCTTTGTCACGGTTTTCGTCCAGTACAGCAATAAAATTCCCATCTCTTACAACCTGGACTCCCTCCATCTTTTCAGCTCCTGAAACATCAACAGATTTCTGCTTAGCTCCGTGTGAAGAAGGCCTCAGTATCCTCGCAAATACCATTCCCGGTAGTAAGGCATGGTTCTTTTAATGACCAACCCTGTAGACCATAAAACGCTACCTGTCAGTTATATCACACAACAGTCTTCATGCCGATCTTTTTCTGCCTCTGCCGTTCTTTACAACAATCAGTTGGGAGCAATGCTGACCACGATCTCCTGGATTGTCTTCGAATTTATATCGAGTCCTATTGGTGCATTTATCCTGCTCCATTGATCTTCCGTAGCCCATCCTTTTTCAATAAAATCGGAATGCATCTTTGCAACTTTTGTTTTGCTTCCTATCATACCGATATATGCAGCATCTGTGCCGATGCATGGCCTCAAAGCTTCTGTATCTGAGCTATGGCCTCTTGTAACAATCACAATGAAGGTATCGTGAGATTTTTCGATTTCACACATTGCCTGACCAATATCCTTAACGATAATATGATCGGCATCAGGCAGATTTTCAATATTTGCAAATTCCCGTCTATTATCTATTACTGTCACTTCAATGCAAATTCCTGAGTACGGGCTTCTGCAACTCTCCCTCCCAACGTGCCTGTAACAAGTCCTCTGTTGCTGAATATCGCTGAACTGCCAGATTTTTGTGTGTTGATCCTTCTGTTCCTGTAACAGTCTCCAGTATCGGATTAACAATAACCGGAGCCAGTTTAAAGTAGATATTATTAATCATCCTGCAATCATTGTTAAAATGAGCCAGTAAAATTACCCCCTGATGGGAATAAGGATCCGGAGTCATATCCACATATAACACATATATTAAAATTGACAAATAAATAATAATTTTACCGTTAACACCTGATATTTCTTTCATCAAAAATTAATTACAAAATGGAAAGTTCATTTACAAGAAAAATTTCAGTCTCGATAACGATTGTGTTTTTTCTGATTGCCTGCCAGTCATCTTTAAACAATTCCAGTAACAGTGGGACTTCTGTTAATTCCTGGCTGGAGGAAATGACAATCTCCAGGTTGCGGGAAGCCTATCTGAAAAAGGAATTTACGATAAGCGATGTGGTGAATGCATATATTGAAAGGATTAATGAAATCGATAAATCGGGACCGGCTCTCAATTCAATCATTATAATAAACCCTGATGCTTTGTCCATAGCTGCTGCTCTTGACAGGGAAATGGAAGAAGGTAGTCTCAGGGGGCCCCTTCACGGTGTGCCGGTTATTCTCAAAGATAATATTGATACCGGAGACAAGATGCCTACTACGGCAGGTTCAAATGCTCTTGCCTCGTCGTTTGCAGCTTATGATAGTTTTATTGCTGCCAAGCTACGCGAAGCAGGTGCTGTTATAATAGCTAAAGCCAATCTCAGTGAATTTGCAAATTTCAGGGCTGGTATTTCGTCAAGTGGCTGGAGCGCAGTTGGAGGCCAGACCAGGAATCCATATATACTTGACAGAAATCCATGTGGCTCAAGTTCAGGATCGGGTGTTGCCGTTTCTGCAAACCTGTGCATGATTGCAATAGGAACAGAAACAAACGGTTCCATAGTATGTCCGTCAAATAATAACGGTATAGTGGGCATAAAACCCACAGTGGGACTATTAAGCCGGACAGGCATAATTCCAATTTCATTTACTCAGGATACTCCCGGTCCCATGGCACGCACAGTTTCTGATGCTGCCATATGCCTTGGAGCAATGACCGGAACAGATACTGCTGATTCAAAGACCCTTGCTTCTGAAGGTAAAAACCATAAAGATTATTCGGAATTTCTGGTCCGGGATGGTTTGAAAGGGAAAAAGATAGGTATTATAAAAAAATCGGGGGGATTTTTTGATCCTGTTGATTCCCTGATGATTAAAGCCATCCGCGACATGCAAGCTGCAGGTGCAGTGATTACCGAGGTCGAAGCACCATCCGGAAGAGAATACAGCAGTGCATCATATCAGGTACTGCTTTACGAGTTTAAAGACGGGCTCAACAGATATTTTGCAGGGCTGGGAGAAAATTCCCGGGTTAAATCCCTGAAAGACCTGATAGATTTCAATCTGAAAGATAGCATTGAACTTAAATATTTTGACCAGAAGATACTCATTGAAGCCGAAAAGAAAGGAGACCTCAGTACCGTGGAATACCAGCAGGCACTTGCAAAAATGCTCAGAGCTACCCGTGAAGATGGCATAGACAAAATGATGAATGAGCACCATTTGGATGCTTTGATTGCACCCACTGGATCACCGGCATGGAAGACCGATCTCATTCTGGGAGATCACTTTATGGGAAGTAATTCTTCCCTTGCAGCTATCGCCGGATATCCGGCAATAACTGTCCCCATGGGATTTATAAATGAACTGCCTGTAGGGATTACTTTCTTCGGCAGAGCATGGAGCGAACCTGTTCTGATCAGCATTGCCTATGGTTATGAGCAGGCAACAAAGCACAGAAAACCTCCACGCTATGTATTAACTGACTGAAATGCTTATCGCAAATAATCCTGTTATGATTCTTTTGTCTCTTTTTTATCTTCTGCTGTGACTTTTTCAGGTTCGTCTTCAACTTTTGAAGCTTTTTTGAATTCCTTCATTCCCTGCCCAAGTCCTTTCATCAATTCCGGTATTTTTCGTCCTCCAAACAAAAGCACAACAACAAGCAGTATTAAAATGATCTCTGTAACACCAAAATTTGCCATCCTACAAGATTTTAATTTATCTTATAAAAGTAATATAAGTAACCTTAATTAGCAAAAATAAGAATAAACTCTAAACTGTATGCGGAACGACATATGGTTTTCTATAATGTCTGGTAAGATAAGCATCAGCTTTTTTATCATTGACAAATTTTTCTGTTGCCGGGTCAAAATAAAGTGTTCTTCCGGTTCTGTATGCTATATTACCAAGGTGTGCAAGTCCCGATGAAAGATGAGCCGTTTCTACCGGTGCATTGAGTATCTTCTTATCATGTGCAAGTACAGCATCTATGAAATTTTTATAATGATCACCGCCCTCCTTACGTGATGGGCCCGGTTTGTAATTTCTTCCAAGGAAAGATTCATATCTGTCATAATTATATACGACCAGGTATCCTTCCGTTCCATAGAATATATTACCCACAGTTGCACCATTCTCAGAGTTGGTCATCCAGGGACGAACCTCAAACTCAATGAATTTCTTTTCTTTCGGATACAGATATGTTGATGCCAGAACTTCCGGTGTTTCTTTTGAATCGTCGAAAACAAATTTACCTCCGCCAGCTGTTATAACTTCAGGAAGACCCACATCGAGGCCCCACATGCATAGATCTGTTTCATGTATTCCCTGGTTCCCCACATCACCATTACCCCAGTTCCAGTGCCAGTGCCAGTTATAGTGTACCCAGTCTTCTGAATAAGGTTTCATCTCAGCCGGTCCTGTCCAGAGATCATAATCAAGTCCTTTTGGCACAGTACCCGGTCCTTTCTTTCCAATATCACCTCTCCAGCGGAAAACAAGCCCCCTTGCCATATATACTCTTCCGATAAGGCCGTCGCGCAGATGCCTGATAGCTTCCTGAACAGCTACTGAACTTCTAAGCTGTACACCATGCTGTACTATCCGGTCATACTTATTTGCTGCCTCAACCATTTTACGGCCTTCAAAAATATTATGGGATCCCGGTTTTTCAACATATACATCCTTTCCGGCCTGGCAGGCCCATATTGTTGCAAGAGAATGCCAGTGATTCGGCATGGCAATACTTACCGCATCAATGGATTTATCTTCGAACACCTTTCTGAGATTCTGCTGCTGCTTTACTTTCTTTGAATACTTCGTTTCAAATTCTTTTGCTCTTGGTTCAAGAACGTTAAGATCACAGTCGCAAAGACATGTAACCTCTGCATCCGGCAAATTCATAAAACCCTGGATATGGCTTTTCCCCCGGCCATTTACTCCTATTACAGCAAGGGAAACCTTTCCATTTGCTCCAAAGGCACTTGCAGGAACAATGGAAGGCATGGACAGCAATGCAGCAGCTCCAGCCGATTTTTTAATAAAATTTCTTCTTGTTTCCTTCTTAGTCTCTTTCATAATATTAGCATTAGGTTAAGATTTTTAACATCCTTTAAAGATATATTATTTTAATAAATGGTGATAAATGTATACAT
>CAZPMM010000241.1:0-4367 GCA_964587405.1 uncultured Rikenellaceae bacterium | reverse complement strand
TACCAGGCCAGCCATCATTTCCTGGTTTAAATCCGCGGTAAGTTATGCCTCTGTGTGGCAAAACAAGTTTCCAGTAATTTTTCTGTACTGCTTCAAGGCTGTTTTCCTGGTAGTAATAATAGAATTCACGACGTGGACAGGCTTCACTGTCTCCTTTCAGAAGAGAGAATAAGCTTACTCCGTCGATCTTCTTTTCGGGCAGAGGTGCTCCTGTAATCTCTGCGAGAGTCGGAAGAATATCCATTGCGCAGGCAAGTTTATTACAGACTGTTCCTGAAGGAATTACCCCTGGCCATTTCATTATGCATGGAACACGCTGGCCACCTTCACGACTTGAACCTTTACCTTCACGCAATCCTCCAGTTGTACCAGCATGGTTTCCAAAATTGAGCCATGGACCGTTGTCGCTGGTAAAAATAACTAAGGTATTATTATCAATCCCGTTTTTTTTAAGAGCATTCAATATTTCTCCTACTGACCAATCAACTTCCATCATTACATCTCCATACATTCCCTGCTTGCTTTTACCGCGGAATTTTTCCGATACACCAAGGGGTATATGTACCATAGAATGAGGCATATAAAGAAAAAAGGGATGATCCCGGTTTTTTTCAATGAAGGCAACTGCTTTTTCAGTGTATGTTGTTGTAAGCTTATCCTGACCGGCAAGATCTCTTACTTCGCCAACTTTTTCATTTCCTTCAATAAGGGGAAGTACAGGATATTTCATCAATCTGTGTGTGGTATCCTTAAGATGAACAGGGACGCCATCGAAGTCGACAGGCCACATATCATTTGAATATGGTAAACCGTAATAATAATCGAATCCGTGCTGAAGAGGAAGGAATCTGTGATGATGCCCGAGATGCCATTTTCCTATTGCACCTGTAATATATCCCCTTGACCTGAGCATTTCAGCTATTGTTGTCTCTTCCGGATTGATACCTTTCTTTGCCCAGGGCATTAGGGCACCAGATAATCCGATACGGTTAGGGTAACATCCTGTTATCAGTCCGGCACGTGAAGCACTGCTCACAGCCTGTGGACAATAATACCATGTGAACTGCATCCCGTCGTCTGTCAGACGGTCAAGATTGGGAGTATCATACTGGTTTGCTCCGTTTCTTCCTATATCACCATATCCCATGTCATCCATAAGAATAAGAATGATGTTGGGTGTAGCAGCTTTTAACGGAATTGTTTTCTGGGCGGTAAGTGGTAATACAGTCATGGATACTGCGCTTAATCCAGCTAATGATAACCTTAAGCTTATCATAATGTGAATATTTATTATTTATAATTATTCTCTTTAATTCTTTTCAGTAGATCCGTTAATTCAGTAACAATGCCTGAATTTTTGCCGGCTAAATTTAATCTTTCGCCCAGATCTGTTCTCAGATTATAGAGTTGTGGTATAGTATCGTTTCCAAGTTCGATATTAGTATGTACATTGATCCTTGGTCCAGGCCCCGGTTCAATTAGTTTCCAGTCTCCTTTAATCAGAGAAAGCCTGCCGTTGGAAGCATGTTCCACAACCCAGTTCCGGCCAGTTAATGATTTTCCTGTTAATGTATTAAGATAATCAAAACTGTCAGGGCCGGAATCTTCCGGCAGAACCTGACCGGTAAGTGATGCAAAAGATGCCATAAGATCTATCTGAGAAAAGAGAGCGTCTGTTGTTCCAGGTTTGATCTTTCCGGGCCATTGTACAATGAATGGTATTCTTGTTCCTCCGTCGAATGCACTGTATTTTCCTCCTCTCAGGGGGCCGGAAGGTTTATGATCTCCAAGTTTTTCAACTGCATCATCCTTATAACCATCATCAACAACCGGTCCGTTATCACTGCTTACTATTATTATTGTGTTTTGTAAGAGACCCAGTTCATCAATGGTTTTGACAATCTCTCCCACAGACCAGTCAAATTCAAGAATGACATCGCCTCTCGGTCCCATTCCGCTTTTTCCGGCAAATCTTAGGTTCGGCACCCTTGGGACATGTATATCATGAGTAGAGAAATAAAGAAAAAATCGGTTGTCTTTATTCTTTTTTATGAATTCCACTGCTTTGCCCGTTATCACTTCAGCAATATTTTCATCTGTCCATAAAGCAGATTTTCCTCCGCTCATATATCCTATCCTGCTGATTCCGTTAACAATTGTCATATCGTGTCCGTGACTGGGATGCATTTTTAACAATTCCGGATGATCCTTTCCTGTTGGTTCGTCAAGGATAGGTTCATTGAAACTGATTTTGATAGGATCGAAAGGATCGAGATTCACCACTTTCCTGTTTTCAACATATACACATGGTACTCTGTCACCGGTTGCAGGTATGAGAAAATTATAATCAAAACCTATATCAAGGGGTCCGTGAGTGATATCGCCATTCCAGTCGGCTCCTCCTTCCGGACCAAGTCCAAGATGCCATTTACCAACCACTCCTGTAGTATATCCGGCATTTTTCATAACTGTTGCAATAGTTGTACGCCCTGGCGCAATTATTGCCGCAGCATCACCTGTGGCGATTCCCGTTCCTTTTTTCCTCCATGCATATTCGCCGGTAAGCATTGAATATCGCGAAGGGGTACTTGTTGCTGATGTACTGTGGGCATTCGTAAATCTTAAACCATCTTTTGCTATTCTGTCAATATTAGGGGTACTTATGCTCGTTGCCCCATAGCAACTTATATCGCCATATCCAAGATCATCAGCATAGATTATTACTATATTGGGATTTTCAGGCTGACGCTCACACGCTACATGAGCTGAACCAATAGCTGCAATACCCAGCGTTCCGGTTATCAGTCGCTGTTTGGTGAAGGTAATTTTCATATCAGACTCAGTTATAATTAGTATTTTAATAATAATAGTGAACAGATAATACCTGCCTTATTAAGGATTCTTTTCAAAAGCGAAAGGAAATATGGTGGAAGGCGAATGAGCTTTCTTCATCATATCTTCCATTTTTTCCACAATTTCAGGAAATGAATCTGCAATGTTATTTGTTTCGCCAGTATCAGATGAAAGATCATAAAGCTCTGTTTTACCCTGAGGTATTTTATTGATATTAAGTTTAACAGCTTTCCAGTTACCCATTCTCACTGCCATTTTTCCTCCCTGCTCGTGAAATTCCCAGAAGAGATAATCATGTTCCTTTTGTTTTCCTTTGCCAAGCAAGGTTGGAAGAAAAGATATTCCATCGATATTTTCCGGAATTTCAGCTCCGATTATTTCCGAAATTGTAGGCATCAGATCCCAGAATGCAGAAATATGATTGGTTCTGGATCCTTCCCTGATTTTACCTGGCCATTTAACCAGAAAGGGAGTACGGATACCACCTTCATACAAATCCCGTTTATAGCCTCTAAGATTTCCGTTGCTGTTAAAGTAATCAGGATCGGCACCGCCTTCCAGATGTGGTCCATTATCTGATGCGAAGAATACGATGGTATTATCCTCAATTTCCAGTTCAGAAAGTTTTGCGAGTATTTCACCAACATAGTCGTCAAGCTGTTTGATCATTGCTGCAAATGCTGCATGAGATTCCGGCTGGGAGCTATAAGGACCCATTCTGAAATCAGGACCACTGTCTGTTCCTTTATATGATTTTTCGGGCTCAAATTTGCCTCTGAACATTTTCATATATTCTTCCTCGGCAATCAGTTCGGCATGTGGTATGGTTGTGGGATAGAAAAGAAAAAAAGGTTTATTCCTGTTCGTTTCCATGAAGCGTATTGCCGCTTTATGTATAAGATCTGCGCTATAGGCTCCTGTTTTTCCACTGTCATTTTCATGCAGGATTATTTTTTCATGATTATGCCAGAGATGACCGGGGTAATAATTATGTGCCAGGCCCTGGCAGTTATAACCATAAAATTCATCTATCCCTTGTTTGTTTGGGTCTCCTTCAGTTTCAATATACCCTAGTCCCCATTTTCCGAATGCACCTGTAACGTATCCTGAGGTTTTCAGCATCTCTCCTATAGTAAAAGCCTCTGAAGGTAATGGCCACTGTCCTTCCGGCTTCCAGCCTTTATTCCCGCGTATGGGAGTATGTCCGGTATGCATACCCGTCATCAGCGAAGATCTTGAAGGGGCCGACACAGTACATCCTGTATAATGTTGAGTGAACAACATACCATCACGGGCAAGTCTGTCGATATTCGGAGTTGAAAATTTTTGTTGTCCGTAACAGCTGATATCTCCATATCCAAGGTCATCAGCCAGAATATAAACGATATTTGGCAGAACTTCATCTTTTTGAGAACAGGAAAATGCTGCAAATGAGGCAAGAATGGTGATGTGAATTTTTGGATTCATGAGAAGGTCAGATTGTTGGTTTTTAATAATATATTTTATTCCTGGCC
>CAZPMM010000240.1:0-4379 GCA_964587405.1 uncultured Rikenellaceae bacterium | reverse complement strand
CCTTAAGGGAAAGGATCCTGTTGTCATGACACAACGCTACAGAACACAGATCAGTGGCTGTTTCAATGCAGAGGATCATTGCAGATATGTAGATTCAGAAATATTACTGATCCTTGAACAGATCATCTTTTTTAACTATTTCTATAAGAGTACTGTCTGACAATTTTTTACTGATCGCACTGAAGGGTGCTGAAATGATCCTTGCACTGTCTTCAAGACCGGAAATAATTTCAATATAATTATTGTCCTGTATACCTATTTTAACATCCCTGGTCAGAGCATATTTGCCGTCGGTGGCAAATACGAGTGTCCGCAAATCATCTTTTGAGACTCTGACACTTACTTTTGAAGTATCCATGCGGGTAGTGACTGACTGTATGGGTACTGTTAGTATCATTTCTTTTGTCTCAGTCTGAATCTCAACGGTTGTTGACATTCCTGGCCTAAATGGGTTTATACTCTCTGAAGCCATTTTCATATAAGATTCAGGAAGTATGAAAATTTTTACGTCGAAATTAGTTACCTGATCGGCTGAAACACCTGTTGTTTTAGCAGAACTGGCTATTTCAGTGACAATTCCCTTAAAATTTTCATCCAGGTATGCATCAACTTTGATAAGAGCTGTGTCTCCAATGCTGACTCTGACAATATCATTTTCATTGACTTCAACCCGTGCTTCCATTCTTGATAAATCAGCAATACGTAATATTTCGGTTCCAGCCATAAGATTTGTTCCTGCAACCCTTTCTCCAAGTTCCACAAGAAGCATGGAAACAGTCCCGTTCATGGGTGCATATATTGAAGTCTTTACAAGATTTTCATTTGCTTCCTTAAGCGATGCTTCTGAACTTACGACAGAAAATTTTGCAGCATCTACCTCGGCTTTGGCAACATTATATGATGCTTCTGCTTGTTCAAATTCAGATTTGGAAATAGCCTGCTCTTCAAAAAGTTGTTTGGTCCTTTTAAAGGATAACTCACTTTGTTTAAACTGGGCTTCTGCCTGAATCAGGCGTGCTCGGGCAGAACTAATAGCTGCAATGGAACGATCTTTTTGTGAAATGTAGATATCCGGTTTGATCCTGAGGAGCAACTGACCCTTTGTAACCTGATCTCCTTCCTTCACTGTCAGTTCAACAATTTCACCGGAGACATCAGGTGTTATTTTAACTTCTTTCTCAGGTTGTATTTTACCATTGGCAGTTATAGTTTCGGTTATCATACGCCTTTCTGCATATTCAATTGCCACTTTCACGGTTGCTGCTTTACCAAACCATCCGGCTTTTTTACCAATAACTGCAAAGATCAGAAGTACAATAACAACAACAATCAGTATTTTTAATATTTTATTGTTTTTCATTTTGAGAATGATGAAGAATTGGATATTTGATTCAGATTAAGGGGCAATCCTTTATAAAAATCAAGTACTTTGGTTTTGAATATAAACTCATATTTAGACTGTGCCATCTCAGACTGTGCTGCCAGCAACTGGGTTTTGGCCGCATTGTAATCAACCGGTGTGACCATTCCGACATTGAATTTTTGTTCAGTATATCTGAAGGATTCTTCCATCGATGCAACAGCTTTCATAGTGGCGATGAACTGTTTAAGGGCTGCCATGGCATCAGCATACGACTGCTGAATGGTTTTGTAAAGCCTTTTCCTCTCTGCCTCAAGCGTGTAGCGGCTATTCTCTATATTAAGCTTTGAATTCGCAATATTTTTATTAACCTGCCAGCCATTCAATATGGGGATATTGATCGAAAAACCCACTCCATAATTGATATTATCATTAAGCTGCTCGGCAAATGTGTATTTTTCAACCGGATTGCTTGGTTTTATGGCTATGTCTGAAAACCGGGTGTTAAAAGAATGGTTCATAGATAACTTTGGACTTCTTGCTCCGTTGGCTATCTTCAAATCATATTCGCTGATCGTAAGTTTCATCTTAGCACTTTTTATTTCAGGTCTTATTGATTGAGCTTGATTGAAAATATCATCTACATTTCCTGTAATGGCAGCAGTCGTATCTATAGAAATATCCGGAGTCAGTATTTTAAAACCTTCAGGTGAATGAAGTTCAAGCATTTGGGTAAGTGTCAGATAAGAAATATCCAGCTGATTTTTGAAATTGATAAGCTGTGATTCTTCTCTGGCGGCTTGAGCTTCAATCTGAAGCAGATTCCCTTTTGCAACACTTCCCGCTTCATACATTTTACGGGTTTTTATTATCTGTTGTCTGGTTATCTGAAGCTGATTATCAGTTGTGCTGACAAGTTCACTGTTAAGAAGTATCTGAAGATATGCAAGTGCAATATTAAGAGATATATTATCTTTAATGCTCTCAAGATCAAGTTCGCTTGCCATCAACAGGTATTTGTTTTTCTGAATTGTATTATAATTCTGGAGACCACTGAAAAGGTTCATACTTCCCCCTGCAAAGAGATTATTTGACTGGATATTCTGATTATCCGTGAATTCATATGTAGTTTCATCAAGAGCCCTTCCGAAAAAGTAATTGTGAGAAGCCTGTCCGTTCAGGCTTGGCAAAAGATTCAGTTTTGACTGTTCAAGAGTATTTTCCTGAAACCTGGTCTGTAAGATCTGCTGTTTTATCTGGATATTATTGTCGATTGCATACTGAATACATTCTTCAAGTGTCCAGAATTTTTCCTGCGAACGGATAAATCCCGGAGATGCGTATAAAAAAGTAATCATTAAAAACAGTATCTTTTTCATATAGTATATTTATTATTTCAATGGTCTGATGTCTGTCACGCTTAAGCAGGGGAACCGCACATGATTGAAAATAATATTCATTTATGTGTTTGCGTTTGAATTCAATCATGTGGGTTTCATCTGAATGTTTGATTTGTTATTTTATGTCTGCAACGAATCATCATTTTTTACATATAAAAAATACAATTCCGGAAATGCAAAACCAATAGTCAATTAGACTTTTTTAACGGATTACGAAGATATATATTCTGTTCAATTAACAGTTCTGTTTTGTTTAAAAGATGATAGTATAATATTATTTTGATGCTAAAATTAAAAATGATTATCTTGTGCCTCCTATTTTAAAACACTTAAAAATATGTTACATTATAAAGAATTAGGATTAGTGAATTCGAGGGGATTGTTTAAAAAAGCAATGGATGGGAAATACGCGATTCCTGCATTTAATTTCAATAATCTCGAACAGTTACAGGCAATTATAAGTGCCTGTGTTGAGACTAAGTCTCCAGTTATTCTGCAGGTTTCAAAAGGTGCACGTAA
Source organism: uncultured Rikenellaceae bacterium (assembly GCA_964587405.1). GTDB lineage: Bacteria > Bacteroidota > Bacteroidia > Bacteroidales > VadinHA17 > LD21. The sequence continues at coordinate 1,100 of CAZPMM010000240.1, read as the reverse complement.
ATATGCAAACCAGACTTTACTTCAGTATCTTGCCAAGGGTGCAGTGGAATATGCAAAAGAATCAGGTTATAGTATTCCCATAGTACTGCATCTTGATCATGGAGATACTTTTGAAACCTGCAAATCATGTATAGAAACAGGATTTTCATCGGTTATGATTGACGGTTCGCATTTCCCTTATGAAGAAAACATAAGATTGACGCGACAGGTAGTTGAGTATGCCCATCAGTATGATGTGACTGATGAAGGAGAGCTTGGTGTTCTTGCAGGTATCGAAGATGATGTATCTGCTGAACATTCTACCTATACAAGACCAGAGGAAGTTGAGGATTTTGTAAAGAAAACAGGAGTTGATTCACTTGCCATATCTATAGGTACTTCACATGGAGCTTTTAAATTCAAGGTAAAACCCGGAGAACAGCCACCTCCCTTGCGTTTTGATATCCTTGAAGAGTGTGAAAGACGTATCCCGGGTTTCCCGATTGTTCTTCACGGGGCATCTTCTGTGCCACAGGATATAGTGGATGAAATCAATAAGTATGGCGGGAAGATGGAAAATACTGCCGGTGTTTCGGAAGATCAGCTTAGAAGAGCTGCCACTTCATCTGTATGTAAAATTAACATTGACAGTGATGGTCGTCTTGCTATGACTGCTGCAATCAGAAAAGTAATGTTTGAAAATCCCGGGGAATTTGACCCGCGTAAATATCTGGGTCCTGCACGCGAAAAACTTAAAGAGCTTTACAAGCATAAGATAGTAAATGTGCTGGGAAGTGCTGGAAAGGCGTAAACAGGGAATTTTCCCACCTTATCAATATCGATCATTGGGTGGATATTAGGATTGTTAATAAGATAAAAATGAGACAGCCAGATTGTTAGATACTGGCTGTTTTTTGTTAAAAAACTCTCGTTCTGACAATTTTTTCCGGCAGAGCTATTTTCTAATTTAGTAAACGAATCAGAAATCTCTCAAAGATGAAGCATTTGATATATAAGGACGAAAAACTGCGTCGGACCAGAAGATTGTCAGTTATGCTTAATAGCATGGAAATGAAGGCTTTCGGCGTTTATTGCAGTCGTTACAGGATTAAAAACAAATC
>CAZPMM010000239.1:0-4394 GCA_964587405.1 uncultured Rikenellaceae bacterium | reverse complement strand
TGTTATTTATAAAATCGGCTATTCATTAATTTTATACTTAAGAATAGTTCTTACTTTTGTTGATAAAAAACCGGCACTGTTTGTCAAGATATAAAAAAATATTGCTGATTGCGTTTCTGGTCACTATAGTAAACTATAATCCTGGTGCTATTGAAGAAGGTAATATCATGGAGAAAAAGTTTGCTCTGAATACTATTCGTCTGACAAACGAATATTCAGAAGGTGCGGAATTCAATCATATAGAAAAAAGTTTTTTGTCATTTTTGCACAGATGGGAAATAAATGGTGCATCAGTGGCCGTTGCTAAAAATGGAAAGCTCATTTATGCAAGAGGTTTTGGTTTTGCAGATACTGTCACAAAGGAACTTGTTCAGCCTTTTTCAAAGTTCCGTATTGCAAGCATCTCAAAGCTGATTACTGCTGTTGCAATAATGAAACTGGAAGAGGAGGGAAGATTATCGCTGAATGATAAAGTATTTGGTGAGCATGCCATTCTTGATGATCCTTATTTCAGTGATCCAAAGGATAAAAGAGCGTATGATATTACCGTGGCCCATCTGTTAAGTCATGAAGCAGGCTGGTCACAGAGATGGGGTGACCAGATGTTCATGCCCCTTGTGGTTGCGGACCAGATGGGAGTGGACCTTCCGGTTGATACCAGGACAATTATTCGTTTCGCATTGGATAAACGTCTTCATTTTACACCGGGAACAGGCAGGGCGTATTCAAATCTCGGATATGCCATACTTGGTCTTGTTATTGAAAAAGTTTCGGGTATAGCCTATGATGAGTACTGTAAAAAATCGATACTCGAACCGATTGGTATTCATGATATGGTTCTGGCTAATAATCTTAAAACACAAAAAGCACTATTTGAAGTATCATATTATGTGCCTTCTGATGTACTTCCGAAACCATCTATATATGGTACGGGTGAATTGCTTTCTCCGTGTTATGGAGGAAACGACATAGAAGCTCTTGGAGCTGCAGGAGCATGGCTTGCTACTGCTCCTGACCTTATGCGCCTCTTGCTGGCAATAGACGGATTTGATTCGCGGCAGGATATCCTGTCTCCCTTTAGTATAGAAATGATGACCGATAATAATCGGGGTCTTGCACCGGCCGGATGGAAAACTACACTTGAGAATGGAACATGGTGGAGAACAGGTTCATTTCCTGGTACCGCTGGTATGATGAAAAGAGAAGCTGACGGAACAGCCTGGGTTGTCCTGCTTAATACCAGCGCATGGAATGGCCCTGAGATCCATTCATACATCAATACCCTCATGTGCAGGGTTACTCCTGGTCTTAAACAGAATGAGGATTACGACCTGTTCGGTTATTCAGTTCCCGTGCCTCTTACAACAGATGATAATCAGAAATTATTTATGCTGCAATAATATGTTTCTCAATTAATGTAAACTTCATTAAAAAGGAAATAAAACAACTTTAAGCTATGAATTTCACTGATAAATGCCGTTATGAACCAAGTTATTATTATCATGCTTTCAGCTTCCCCAAATTAGCTGTTGTCTGTACAGGTTTTCAGACAATACAGTTCCTTTCCTTAAATGGGGTCTCATCCCTCACCGGATTGAAAGCTATCTTTATAAATGTTCAAAAAGTTAGTTAAACTAAGTAAAATATAAATTTTCTGGTTTCCCTTTAAGAGAATAAAAGGCAAGTGTTTGAATCATATTTTTTTATAAATTGCCTCATAAACCATGTATTTAAACTTATTATTATGATTTCCAGACTTAGAATTTCAGTCATTTTGTTATTATCATGCTTTTCATTGACTGCAATGGACGAAGCAAGACTTTTGAGATTCCCTTCTATAAGTGGTGATAAGATTGTATTCAGTTATGCAGGCGATCTTTATTTGGTATCTTCTGACGGAGGTATAGCCAGAAAACTGACTACCGACATCGGATACGAAATTTTTCCAAGATTTTCACCTGATGGCAGATATATTGCATTCACCGGTCAGTATAACGGAAATACCGAAGTTTTCATTATGCCCGGAGAAGGAGGAACTCCAAAAAGATTAACTCATACTGCCACACTTTCAAGAGACGATATCGGCGACCGGATGGGGCCAAATAATATTGTCCTCACATGGACTCCTGATGGAAATAATATAGTTTACAGATCAAGACGATACTCAATAAGCGATTTTCTGGGACAGTTGTTCATGGTACCTGTTGAGGGCGGAATGTCGAAAGAGATTCCACTTACAAAAAGTGGATTCTGTTCATTCTCACCGGATGGTAAAAAACTGTCGTTTAACTGGGTTTTCCGGGAATTCCGTACATGGAAATATTATGAAGGCGGTATGGCTGACGATATCAGAATATTTGATTTTGAGTCGAGTAATGTCGAAAAGATAACAGATACCAAGGCTCAGGAAATATTTCCGATGTGGATAGAAAATGAGATCTTTTTCCTTTCAGACAGGGACCGGATAATGAACCTCTTTGTGTATAACACAGTTACTAAGATTACTGAAAAAGTTACAAATTTTGATACATACGATATCAAATTCCCTTCCTGCAATAAAGATCAGATAGTGTTCGAGAACGGAGGATATATATATAAGATGGATGCAAAGACAAGGAAACCGGAAAAAGTGGTTATATATATAGCTGATGATTTTGAATCCTCAAAAAAGGTAATGAAGGATGCATCCGAAAGGATTACCCTGGTAAGTCCTTCTCCCGATGGGGAACGAGTAGTAATTAGCGCTCGTGGCGATATTTTTAATGTTCCTGTTAAAGAAGGTGTTACAAAAAATATTACTTCGACTTCCGGTGTTCATGAAAGAAATGCCGGATGGTCACCCGACGGTAAATACATTGCATGGGTTTCAGATGCTGATGGTGAATTTGAGATATGGATGCAAAAAGCAGACAGATCCCAGCCTGCTGTCAGTATTACCAGAGACCAGAAGACCTATATTTTCAATATAAGCTGGTCTCCTGACAGTAAAAAGATACTTTATACAACAAAAAAGAACGATTTGAGATTTGTCGATATTGGTACAGGGAAAATTACAATAGTGGATAAGTCACCAAAAAGCCCGTATTTTGATGAAAGCTGGTCGCCCGACAGCAGATGGATCGCATTCGTCAGAAATGAAACAGGATTTCCGGTAATACGAATATATAATATTGAAACGGCAAAATTGGCAGAGGTAACCAATAAATGGTACTATTCTTCTGATCCGGTTTTCAGTGATGATGGAAAATACCTGTTTTTCATTTCGGAAAGAGATTTTAATCCTGTTTACAGCGAAACAGAATGGAACCACGCTTATGTTGATATGAGCAGAATTTACCTTGTACCACTGGCAAAAGAAACACTTTCTCCGTTTGCAGCTTCTGATGACAAGATAAGTGAAACGGAAGAATCGCCTTCTGCTCCTGAAGAAAAAGCTGCAAAAGGCAAGAAGGTTATCGAACAAAAAAAGCCTGAAACTGAATCAAAGAATATAAAAATAGACATTGAAGGTATTATAGACAGGATAGTATCTCTTCCTGTACAACCGGGAAATTATCGCAATCTGCAACCTGTCGGAGATAAAATCTTCTATAACATGAATTCCAGGATGGGAGGCCAGAATGCAGCGAAATATTATGACCTTAAGGAAAAAAAGGAGGTTGAAGTCGGAACAGGAATATCTCTCACTCTTGTGCCGAGCAGAAAAAAAATGCTTGTAAGACAGGGAGTCCGGTATGCAATAATTCCTGTTCCTTCGGCAAAGGTTGAGCTGAAGGAAACTATAAACACAGCGGATATGAAAGTAATGGTCGATCTTTCTGCTGAATGGAAAAATATCTTCAACGAATCATGGAGACAGATGCGTGACTTTTTCTATGATCCGGGTATGCATGGAACAGACTGGGAAAAAATGCATGAAAAATATTCAGTATTACTTCCATACGTGAATCACAGATCAGATCTAACTTATATAATAGGAGAGATGATGGCTGAACTGAGTGTGGGACATGCATATGTCATGAATGGCGATCGGCCGCAGCCTGAAAGAATTGAAACAGGTCTTCTTGGAGCAAAATTAAGCAGGGATCCGTCAGGATTTGCACGCATTGATAAAATACTTAAAGGAGCCAACTGGAGTCAGTCCCTGATTTCTCCTTTAACTGTCAGCGGTGTTGATGCAAGGGAAGGAGACATTATACTTGCTGTGAATGGTGAACCTGTAAACAAGGTAAATGATATTTATGAATTACTTGCAGGAAAAGCAGGTAAGCTGATTGAGATTACACTGAATTCAAAACCTGATTTTGCTGGAAGTAGGAACGTAATTGTCAAACCTCTTTCTTCTGAAAAAGAACTTTACTATTATAACTGGGTACAGGAAAACATCCGCAAAG
>CAZPMM010000238.1:0-4395 GCA_964587405.1 uncultured Rikenellaceae bacterium | reverse complement strand
GGCGGAGCCAAAGGGATGAAGAATTTCGTTGTCATAACTCTGGGAACAGGGCTTGGAAGCGGATTTGTTATTGACGGTAAGCTGGTCAATGGCCATGATGGTTTCGCGGGAGAGATCGGCCATACCGCAATACGTCCGGGTCCGTCAAACCGTGACTGCGGGTGCGGAAGGAAAGGTTGCCTGGAGACATATGTTTCGGCAACCGGACTGAAAAGATCTTTACTAAAGATAATGGCTGACAGCATAGAGCCCAGTAAACTGAGAAAATACAGTTTTGAAGAACTTGATGCAAAGATAATTCACGATGCAGCCAAGCAGGGAGATCCGCTTGCCCTGAGAGCATTTCAACATACCGGAAGAATGCTTGGATTCAAACTTGCCGATGTTGTGGCACATACAAATCCGGAAGCAATTTTCCTGTTTGGAGGACTGGCACTGGCAAAAGACCTGATATTTGAACCTGCAAAGGAATATATGGAAGAAAATCTGCTGAGTGTTTATAAGGGTAAAGTTAAATTACTCGCTTCCGAGCTGAGTACTCAGAACGCAGCTGTACTTGGTGCAAGTTCACTTATCTGGTCTGTAACAGAAGTATGAATCTGAATCTTATTCCAGCCGATGTGGCAAACTTTAAGGATATATTAAATCATATTATTGGCGCTATATTCATTGTGATCATATTTGCGCTTGCCTATGCATACTTGAAACCGCATCAGTTGCATAAACGGAGACTGGTATCAACGCTTTTACTTAAAATAAGCTATCTGTTTTACCTTCTGGTTTTGCTTATAGTAGTCTACCTTGCCTCGCTTGTCAAGGGAGGTGTGAGTGAAGTGTTTTACGGAGTTGAATTCTTTGCATTCCTGATTGTCCTGTTTGCTCCGAATATTGGAATACTGGCGCGTAAAATGGGAACTTTTAGCAAAAAACGTGAGAACTATAATTACTTCTTTTCGGTTGTGAATGTAATTTCTGTTCTGGCTATTCTGATTATGTATTTTGTTTAATTTAGTGCTTTCAGAAAAAAGCCTGAACGGAACAGGTAATTTTTTGCGGTTATGTTAAATTTTTGACCACAGAGTTTATGCCCAATAGATATGAAATGGGAACATCAATTAAAAAATTGTTTCTCTGTGGCCCGTTCCGATACCTGTAGTGACTCTGTGACTCTCCCGCTTTAAGCAGGACAGGATGTGTAAGTTTATAAATTGTTATATAATTGAACATAAAAGAAGCATAAAGATATGCAACAAATAATTTGAACAGAATAAGCGATTGAGATTTCTTAACTAAAAACCTGTAACCATGATAGAGGAACGTTTAATTGGATATATTGAGCAGAGCATCCGTCAAAACTGGGATAATGAAGCTCTGTCGAATTATAAAGAGAAAGGTTATAGCTATCATCAGATTGCTGAACATATACTGAAACTTCATCTTTTTTTTAAAGACATAGGGATAAAGGAAGGAGATAAGATCGCTCTTGTCGGAAGGAACTCTGCCAACTGGTGTATGATCTATCTTGCCACAGTTACTTATGGTGCAGTTATTGTACCAATACTTCCCGATTTTAAGCCTGATGATCTGGTTAATCTGGTAAATCATTCTGATTCAAGGATGCTGTTTGTTGATGATAAGATATTTGAAACGATCAATGTTTCAAAAATCCCGTTAATACAAGTTATTATATCGGCAGATACTCTTAAAATCATTAGTTCATCCGATAAGCTCATTGATGATGCCTATGATGCAGCAGAGGATAAGTTCAGACAGCAATATCCTGAACTGAAGCCGGAGGATATCAGGTTTTCGGATATAACAAACGATAAGCTTGCCGTAATAAGCTATACTGGCGGCACAACAGGGTTTTCAAAAGGAGTAATGATATCACATAACAGTCTTGCAGCAAATGTAAGATTTGCACAGAAAAACATGCCTCTTAAACCGGGGGATCCGCTCGTATCATTTCTTCCTTTGGCACATACATACGGATGTGCTTTCGAATTCCTTTTCCCTTTCTCTTATGGATGTCATATAACAATCCTTTCAAAAACACCTTCTCCCCAGGTTATAATTCAGGCATTCAAGGAAATAAAGCCAAGGCTTATACTTTCTGTCCCGCTTGTAATTGAAAAAATATTCAAAAAACAGATACTCCCGGTTATCAGTAAGCCGCATATGAAGATACTTCTGGCAATTCCGGGAATCAATAAACTCCTTCATAAAAAAATACTTGAAAAGCTTGAGGAATCATTCGGGGGAAGGTTTTATGAGATTGTCATTGGTGGCGCTGCCTTCAATTCGGAGGCGGAACGTTTCTTTAAAAAAATTGGCTTACGTTTTACTGTAGGATATGGAATGACTGAATGCGGACCTTTGATAAGTTATGCTTCCCATAATACAACAAAACTGGGAGCATCCGGAAGACCTGTTGATACACTCGAAGTAACAATTGATTCCGAAAATCCGCAGAAAATAATGGGTGAAATAATTCTGCGCGGAGAGAACGTTATGCTCGGTTATTATAAAAATGAAGAAGCAACCTGTGAGATAATCGATGAAAAGGGTTGGATGCATACCGGCGATCTTGGACTGATGGATAAGGAAGGGAATATTTTTATAAAAGGAAGAAATAAAACTATGCTTCTCGGACCATCGGGAAAGAATATCTTTCCTGAAGAGATAGAAGCTGTGATTAATAATATGGATTATATTGCAGAATCACTTGTTATACAGGAAGATAACAGACTGGTCGGACTCATTTATCCTGATTACGAAATGATTAAAAGGGATAATATCCAGGAAGATAAAATACCGGAACTGCTTGAAAAAATAAGAAAAGAGGTTAATGAAAAGATCCCGGAATTTATGGCAGTGCATAAATACAGACTAAATCCTGAGGAATTCGCAAAAACACCAAAAAGAAGTATAAAAAGATTCCTGTATACAAAGGAATGATCACCGATATATTGCTTTAGGTTGTCTGAATGATCCTATGTTTTCTTTATGATTGCCTTAGTGTTTTTCGCGGTTAAAAAGTATGCTTATTAAACAATAAAAGCTTACACAAAGAACACGAAGTGAGGAAGGAGGGTAATCTTTTAACAGGTCCCTCCATTTTCCGGCAAGAAGTAAAATATTGATAATAACAATGATACTGGTTTATGAAGCTCTATGCTGTAATTGTTGCAGGTGGAACCGGAGCAAGGATGATGTCGGAAATTCCCAAGCAGTTTATTGAAATTGCCGCTAAACCGATACTTATTCATACAATTGAAAGATTTAAACTGTTTGATAATTCGATTGACATAATCGCCGTCCTTCCGGAAAATCAGTTAATATACTGGAATGAACTACAGTCAAAACATTCATTCAGTATTCCCCATATAATTGTCAAAGGTGGTAAGACACGTTACCATTCGGTCAGGAACGGACTGGAGTTAATTACCGAACCCGGAATTGTTGCCATTCATGATGGAGTAAGACCATTTGTAAGCGTTGAAACGATAAAACGATGTTTTGAAACAGCTAAGAAGCTTGGAAATGCAATACCGGTCATTTCGCCTTCCGATTCTGTCAGAATGATAACAAAAAAGGGAAATGAAGCTGCAGACAGGGACAGAATAAAGTTTGTCCAGACGCCGCAGGTGTTTCGTACAGAATTGATACAGAAAGCTTACTGGCAGGATTATCTGCCTGAATTCACCGATGATGCAATGGTTCTTGAAAAAACCGGGGAAAAGATCAATATGGTTGAGGGTAACAGGGAAAATATTAAGATAACCAATCCCGTTGATCTTGTCATCGCCCGGAGTCTTTTTCAGAGTGGCATTTAATTTTACCGGGAACTATTCTGAAATTATCAGATAGAATTTATAATATACCCGGATTTTCCTTATATTTTGTAAATTGCAGGGAATTTCAATTTATCTGCAAAACATTAATAAATGAAACCAAAGATTTTATTATTTCTGATCAGTTTTTTCGTAATGACAGCTTGTGCCGAATTTGTAAAAGTTCTTCAGAGTGTGGGGAATGTTCCCCTTACCGAAGCCGAGGTGATAAGCGGATTAAAGGAGGCTCTTAATACTGGAGCGAAGAATACAGCTGAACGTTTATCAAAGGAGAACGGATATTATGGAGATGCTCTGATAAAGATTTTTCTTCCGGATGAGGCAAAGGTCATTGTCGACAATATTTCAAGAATCCCCGGTGGAGATAAACTGGTTGAAGATGTTATACTGAGGATCAACCGTGCTGCTGAAGATGCTGCAAAGGAGGTGGTTCCTGTTTTTGTGAACAGTATTACTCAAATGAGTATCAAAGATGCTTTCGGGATACTCAACGGACCTGATAATGCAGCAACAAATTACTTGAGAAGCACGACATATAATG
>CAZPMM010000237.1:0-4406 GCA_964587405.1 uncultured Rikenellaceae bacterium | reverse complement strand
GCCTCCAAGGTGATTATCGGGAGAAACAATAATAACAGTTCTTCCCATTCTTACAACCTGCACAGCTGTTGTAACTGCTGCAGAAGTACCACCATAGACAATTACATCAGTTTTATATGTTTCCGATGAAGATTCCTGGCTGCACCGGGATATTATAAGGCATAATACAATCAGAGTAAATGGTGAAAAGAATTTCATCATAATATAATTTTTATTTCAATGGTCTGATGCCTGCCCCGCTCAAGCGGAGGAACCGCACATGATTGAAAATTATATTCATCACATGTTTGCGTTTGAATTCAATCATGTGGGTTTCATGTTTGTTTTTATTTAACTGCAAAAGGTACATAGTTTAAGCAAAGGATATGTAAAGATATACTAAGATTCATTTTTTAAGAACTTTATGTATCTTAGTGTTTTAGTGGCAGGATCACTTTAATGAACATCTTCAAATTTTGATTTATTTATTCCCGGTTTTAATCTTATCGGTTCTTTCTCCGGAATTAGCATTTCACCTGTCATATTTGCCGGCAGGATTATTGTATATTCATATGAATTTACATTATTCCTATATTCGGCAATAATCTGTCCTCTTATCGTAGGGATTTCAACCTTACTGTATGATAAATTGCTAAGCTGAGGTCTTATTTTGGTTTTTGAAAAGCCGGGTTCTTCCGGGGATATACCCCACATATAAGCGGGAATGATATTAGCCGGGGCGGCGCCCCACGCATGGTTCCAGTCGGAATTTGGTTTGTATTTCATGTCCCAGGCTTCCATAGCAATTGTGGATCCGGTTTTTATCATATTCCACCATCCTCTGTCATGTGTTGCCGTCAAAAGGCTCATTGCATAATCAGACTCACCTTCCCTGTATAATCCTTCCAGAAGATATTGTGAACCATAAACGCTGCAAGCCATTCCTCTTGATTTTATGAAATCAATTACACTTCTTTTATTCTCTTCGGGCACTAATCCGAATGCAAGAGGCATCATATTGGCATGTAATGAAGAGTGTGCCGATGATTCTCCATCAATATATATTCCTTTGGACTTATCAAGAAATTTATCATTAAATACATTCCTGAATCTTACTGACTCATTATAATAGAATAACGAATCATCCTTTTTACCAAGGACACCGGCAATTTTGGACATGAGTACCAGGTTGCGGTAATAAAATGCATTTACCATTGTATTTATTTCAACCATATCATAGCCATCCCTTTCACCATTAGGTCCTGCCAATTTCCAGCTGGTATCTTTCTGGGCAGGTGGCCAGTCAACTATATCTCGTATTCTTTCCTTTACATTTGAAAAGCCAATATCAGCCATGATCTCGTCCGTCACATTTTTTGAAGAGATAAGTCCGTCTTCCCTGGCAAGAGACATCAGGGTTTTATGCTTAAGGTCTTCGTAAAAGAATTTCAGCGATTCATCATTTCCTGTAAACATGTAATCGTTCCAGAACATCAGTATGGTATGAAGTATCCATTCAGTCGGCCAGGTAGGATGTTTCATGAAGTATTCGTTTGAAACCCGTCCCATCGAATATTCCCTGTCGGTATAATAATGGCCAAGCTGGTTTATATATGCATCCGCTTCATAAGGGATCCTTTCCCTGTCACCGTCAATATAAATTCCGGTAAATGATGTAGCTTTCATTGTGTATTTGCACATATCCCATACACAGTTAAGAATAGTATCTGAACTTGTAAAGCTGCTCAGACCATCATCAAAATAATAGTTATAAACCTTCTGGACCAGGTTGTTTTTCCTGAGTTTTAATCTGCAATTTTCAATTTCAGCATATCTGAACGGAACAATAACACCGAATGAGTCAGGAAGTTGTACTGCTGCAGATCCTGTATTTCTTTTGTCTGGAAGGAGTTCTACAGTATAGGTTTTTTCCCCGGGTGTAACAAAAAGCTCTTTCCTGTAATAACGAATAGTTCCCCCGGGATTCCTGTCTATCCGGTTTCCTGCGGATAGTTTTTCACCGAGATGAATAACTAGTGTATCAGCTATATCAGGATTTATTTCAAGTATGAGTTTCCCGAAAGCATCTTTCCCGAAATCGATCAGATAATGATCTTCACTGATTTCAGCTATTTTCTCTGGATGTATGCAGGAAGTCAGGAATTTATTTGCAGTTGTAGCATATTCGGCAGGATTCCCCGTGGTAAAGGATTGTATTTCCGAATACCCGGTAGGCCGGTCATCTTCATCCCATATCCTTACTTTCCAGTAGTATGTTTTGTCCGGAGAAAGAGCATTTCCGCCATATTCAATTTCAACTGAAACAGAACAGATCACTTTGTTGCTGTTCCATACATCTGGAATACCTTTTTCAATATTTTTTCTGTTGGAAGAAACAAGTATTTCATAAGCGGTCTGACTTTTTGCTTCAGTTGGAACTATCCAAGTGAATTCAGGTTTCAGGTCCATGATCTTCACACCTGCAGGATCGCGGATAAATTCAACCATTAATCCTGTTGGGATATGCTGCTTATCGCACGCTATCAATGTTAAAAACATTAAAGGAAACAGTATACGGAGGAACTGTATTTTGTGTTTTATGGTCTTTGTGTACCATAGTACCCTGGTGTTTTTGTTGCATTCTGTTTTATCACGCAGGTACAAAGACACTGAGTCACATAAAGATTGGGTTTTAATGAGTGATGTCATGTACAGGAATATAGTGTAATTAATTATTTGAACTTGCTGATCCTGAGTAATTTCATTTCATAAGGTTTGAAATGGACAGTTACGTTTTTTTCTGCAGGCTTTGTTTCAGCGTTAAACGGGTTTATCCATTGCCCTGAACCTTTCAGGGGGAAGCTGATTTTTGTTGATACTTCTGAATTTTCCTCATTAAAGAGCATATAATAGTGATCGCCGTATTTTTCAACATGACGGTAACGTATATTTGCTGATGCCGGTGTCAGAACAATATCAGGTCCGGTAATCTTATTAATTGCTGCTTTCAGTTCATCTGATGTTCCGTATACAAATGCTCCGTTGCACATGGATGTAAGTTTGGAATCATTCCTCAGTATAAGATGTTTATGCCTTGCAATTTTTTTAAGAATAAGAATTGTCTTAGGGGGGATATATGATAGACTGTCAATAATAAGGGCTTTGTAGGTCATACCTCCGATATGGATTCCCTTTGAGCTTATTTTTGCATCTTCCCAGAGGTGTCGTATTTCGAGATAATTAAAATCCCGTTGATTTTGAAACAGTACCTTTGCCGGTTTATCAGGCAGCCAAGTGGCTTCACATAATACAGCAAGGTTACAAATATGTCGTGAATCTGTATTCAGCCAGCTTAACCTGCGACAGGCATCAGCATAGGGTTTATAATCAGGCCACCATGTTGCATTTGGCCCTACATCGGGAGGCCGTTCATCAACTCTTGGTCCGCGTACTGAATAATAGAATGCATGGGGGATCAGAAGATTATGACCTCTGACAAAGCACCAGTTGGCGAGCCATAACATTTCATCCCATGTCAGATTATGTCCATAAGCTCCATATATTTCATTGGAATTTCTCCGGTATCCGAGATGTATCATTGCACTCGATGCACACTTAGCCATTGTTGAATGTTGTCCGTTCAGCGCAGTGTGGCCCGGTTCAACATACCTCCATACAAGGTCCTGGCCGGGAATCTGAAAATAGCGTTCGGTACCTATGTCCATTGATCCTGCAGGGTGACCCATCAGAGCAATATTATGCAGGAAACACCAGTTAGCAAGTTTTTTATAATAATTTTCTTCAAGACAGATATTTATAGCTCGGTAATAATCGTTCCTGTGTTGTTTTGAATCAGGATTGTCTTCATACCAGAGATCAGTAAGAAAAGGAGTAATATCATAACCAAGGATTTTTTCTATCTGAGGTAACAGGCTGGCATTTCCGGGGACAAGTCCTCTGGCTCCACCTCGTCCCAGGGGAGAAGGTTCATCAGTGAAAATCCCTAAAATGGTTTTTCCGAAATATTTTCCGAATTCTTTTGCATACTTGTTATACACCAGTTCAATAAAACTTGTTACTGCCTCGGGATTAAGAATATCACCTGCAGGAGGAGAATATTCTCTGAGTCTTTGTTCTCCTTCATTCAGATAATACAGTCCGCGTATCACACCTCCTGAAGGACGTTCTATTATTGCTGTACGTTTGCCTGCGGGTCGCTCAACAATTGTAATCAGTTTCCATCCTTTTTCCAGTACAGGCTCTTCACCATTTTTAAGATCAATTTTTGCAAGGCCTTTTGCTGCATGCTCAGGATTCTTTTCAACGACCTGTCCGGCAGAGGATCCTGAGGGATACATTCCCTCATCGTAAAGTATCACGTGCATTTTACGGCAGGCAGCTTCCTTTATCGCTACATCCATTGCATG
>CAZPMM010000236.1:0-4421 GCA_964587405.1 uncultured Rikenellaceae bacterium | reverse complement strand
TCTTTCCAATATGGTATTTCATCGAGTGTTAATCCGCCGGCAAGAAGAGCCGATACAAAGGCAATGGGGAAACCGGTGGCTTTTGATGCAAGGGCTGATGATCTGGATGTACGGGGATTTATTTCAATCACTACAACCCTGTCGGTTTTTGGGTCATGTGCAAACTGAACATTTGTTCCGCCAATAACTTCAATGGCTTCAACGATGTCATAAGCATATTTCTGGAGACGTTTCTGCAGTTCGGGACTTATAGTAAGCATTGGTGCAGTACAGTATGAATCGCCGGTATGAACACCCATTGCATCAACATTCTCAATAAAGCATACGGTAATCATATGATTTTTGGAATCCCTCACAACCTCCAGTTCCAATTCTTCCCATCCTGCAACAGATTCTTCAACAAGGATCTGGTTCACAATACTTGCAGAGAGACCCCGGCTGGCAATAAGACGTAGTTCCTCCAGGTTATAAACAAGTCCTCCGCCAGTACCTCCCATAGTATATGCAGGCCTAATAACAACCGGGTACCCCAGCTCGGCAGCTATCTTTTCGGCTTCTTCGACATTGTTAACAGCCTGACTTTTCGGCGTCTCAATCCCAAGATGGCTCATGATCTCTTTGAAAGCGGTCCTGTCTTCTCCCCGTTCAATAGCATCAATATTGACACCGATCACTTTTACATTGTATTTATTAAGTATTCCTTTCCTTGCAAGCAGAGAGGATAAATTAAGACCAGTCTGACCACCCAGGTTGGGAAGAAGAGCATCAGGCCTTTCTCTTTTAATAATCTCTGTAAGAGTATATTCATTAAGTGGTTCAATGTAAGTTATATCGGCAATACCCGGATCTGTCATAATTGTGGCAGGATTCGAATTGACAAGTATTATTTTATATCCCATCGACCTCAGGGCTTTACAAGCCTGGGTTCCCGAATAGTCAAATTCACATGCCTGCCCGATAATGATAGGTCCTGAACCTATTATCAATATCTTTTCAATATCTGTCCGTTTTGGCATAATTTACCTGAATTAAAAAACCACCGAAAGATAAAAAATCAATCCGAGGGGCGAACAAAAGCGGACTGAAATTGACGGGAAATTTATCAACTTCTGTATTGATTGGAATTCAGTCTAATATATTCCATATTCCATGAGAGTGTCCCACATTGCCCAGAAATTTTCCGGTGGAATATCTTCCTGTATATTGTGTATTGTGGTAAAAACAAATCCTCCTCCCGGTGCAAGAATGTCAATGATCTTTTTAACCTCATCCTTTACAATCTGAGGCGATCCGTCCCTTAGAGTCGATTGGGTATTAACACCTCCACCCCAGAAAACAAGATCCCTGCCAAAATCATTTTTCAGCTCTTTCAGATCCATATTTGTGGCAGTAAACTGAACCGGATTATAAATATCAAGTCCGGCATCTATAAGATCGGGAAGAAGAATACGAACCGAGCCACAGGTATGCATAAATATTTTTACTCCGGGCAATCTGTGTTTGATATGTGACCAGAGTTCCCTGAAGCGGGATATCACTGTGTTTCTTAGGAAATCAGGATCAAGGAGGGTTGATGTCTGGGTGCCGAGATCATCACATTCGGATATTACGCTGATACGGTTCGTCAGGTTATTCTCTGTGAGCCAGTCAATAACAAGATCCCAGTATTTCCATTTATATTCGAGGACAACATCGAGAAGCTTTTCAACTCCGACCGGATCCATGGCGGTATCAATGAACCAGGTCTCATATCCTCTTATTCTTAAGGAAGTTTCAGTTAGTCCGGCACAATTTCTGTCGATTATTATACCTGAATCATTTATGTTTTTTGCCTGTTCAGAAAGATCCTTTCGGATTATTTCGGCATGTTGAGAAATATCCGGAATCTTATAATGCTTTAATCCTTCTTCTATTGATGAGTATTTTTCAAGCGGCCAGGTGTACTGGTTGTAGTAAATATCTTTGAGTTCATCCATTTTCCAGAGGCAGCCCCATACATCTGTTATTTCTTTAACACTTCCTTGTTGGGCCACGATATCTTCAAAATCCGGTATTCTCCGTGCCCCCATTCTTCTTATATCGCAATTGAGTTTTTTCAGGGTCTCTTCAACAGGTGTAACTATCTGCTGGATAGGATCTGTTTCCTTTGTTTCATATTCAGTAGATAATCCCCTGTATTCCATTGCCCTGATAAAAGCTTTTTTGTTTATTCCCGTTACCGTTGTTCCGGCAATATCATAGGGAATTCTGTCCGGTTCCTTGTGATTGAGAGTAGTGTTCAGTCGTTCAAAGCTTTTCATTTCCGCTTACAGATTTAATGGTTTAATTTCAGGGATCAGAAGATGAATGATTCCAAGTGCTAAAAAATACCCGAGAGATGCTATCAGGAAGGGAATAGTATAACCTTGCATTCCCATATTCTGAAGAAGGCCACCGACAAGCTGAGCAATGAGGGCGCCACCCACTGCTCCGGCAAATCCACCGATACCGGTGACAGAGGCTGTTGCTTTACGTGGGAAGATATCGGACATCAGACTGAAAATATTTGCCGACCAGCCGCAATGTCCGCCGGCAGCAAGGGCAATAAGCCCGATTACCACCCACATATTGTTCACATGTGGCACCAGCATCACTGGAAGAGCAAACAGGGCACAGATAAGAAATCCCATTTTCCTTCCCTTGTTTAGAGACCAGCCTTTTTTCAGAAATTTAGAGGATAGCCACCCGAGAAATATACCACCACCCCATGAAACAAGATATATTGTGAAAAATGGAATACCTATTTCCTGAAGCTTCAGGCCATATTTGCCATTCAGATATTTAGCTCCCCAGAAAAGGTAAAACCACCAGATGGGATCTGCCATGAATTTGCCGACACAGATCCCCCATACTTCCCTGGTTTTAAGCAGTTTTGTCCATTTAACCATTGCATTTGATTCAATGGCAATATCACTGTTTATATGATCAAGTTCCTGTTTACTTACCATTCGGTGTTTTTCAGGTTTCCTGTAAAACGCCAGCCAGCAGATTATCCAGGTTATGCTGACCGGGAATGTCCACAGGAATGCTGCCCTCCAGTCATTACCGAAAGTTGACACGATAACAGGTATCAAAAGGGGAGAAAGCAGTGTCCCTGCATTTGCACCACCGTTAAACAGACCTACTGCAAGAGCACGTTCTTTTTTCGGGAACCATTCAGCAAGTACCTTGTTTGCAACAGGAAAATTGCCTGACTGGCCTACAGATAAGCCCAGACGTGCAAGAGCAAATCCGATCCATGATCCTGCAAAAGCTGTGGCAGCCTGTGCGACAGCCCATAGACCTACAGATACCGGGTATCCGGCTTTTGTTCCTGTTTTATCAACGATAACTCCCATAATCAGGAAACAGAGTGCGTAACCGATCATGAAGGCACTGTTAATATGTCCATATTGCTTTTCTGTCCAGCCTATCTCATCCTGAAGAAAAGGAGCCATAATCCCCAGTGCTGATCTGTCGAGATAAAGCAAGGTTGTAGCTGCAAAAAGGAAAAAAAGGATTATCCATCTGATATTGGATTTTGCCGGGTAAGATCTCATAAGGAGTTATTTCTAAACAATTTATGTGGAATAAACAGCTATCCCGGAATTATATATTTCCCCTTACAACAAATGGTTCCCTGTATTCTCTTGTTAGCAAAGCATCGGCATCAGGAGCATTGACGAATTTCATCTTCACGGGATCAAATTCAAGGGAACGGCCGAGCCTGTAAGAAATATTTCCAAGATGCATCAGTGCACAGGAGTAGAATCCGTCCCGGATATCCGCATTTGCCAGCTTCGGATTGCCGGTACGGATAGCATCAATAAATGCCTTGTAATGGTTACCCAGACCGCTTCCTTTCTCTCCCTCTTTTCTTTCCTTGCCATAATAAACCTGCCATTCATTTACATTTTTGGTCATAAATCCTTTCGAACCAAAAAAAAGATTACCGATAACATTATCAGCGCTGACCATATAAGCATCCTCTTTCGGATTATCACTTTTGATGCCTTCCCTGTTTGTGATCCAGTGCCTTACTTCAAATTGGAGTATCTTCTTTTTATCACCACCGCCATCGGGATTTGGAAATTCAAATATTGCAATAAGATCGTTAGGGGTATTCTGATCATCATCAAACATAAAATGACCTCCGGCTGCTGTTATTTTAACTGGAAGAGTTACATTAAGTCCCCAGCGTGCAATATCCATTTCATGAACACCCTGGTTACCCATATCCCCATTGCCGTAATCCCAGTTCCAGTGCCAGTTATAATGGAACCGGTTCTTTGAAAAAGGCCTTTTAGGAGCAGGACCGAGCCACAAGTCGTAATCCACTCCCTGAGGTACAGGTTCATCAGGAGTTTTTCCTATGGTATCACGCCATTTGTAGCATAATCCCT
>CAZPMM010000235.1:0-4431 GCA_964587405.1 uncultured Rikenellaceae bacterium | reverse complement strand
CTGAAAACATAAAAAAGTATAAAATGAACGGTAAAAGTCTTCCAAATTCACATTATATGGCAGATATATCCGGAGGGAAGTATACTTTTGAATGGCAAGAATAAATACCTGACCAACCTGTGAGCGAGCAAAGAGATTTTGAACTGGTAAGGAAACTTAAACCCGGGAAAATAGTCATTCCGATCCTTATCGGACTGGGGGTTGTTGCCTGGCTGATATCCTATGAGACAAATGCGGAGATGCTGAGTCATCTTCAGATAACATGGAAAGCCGTGTTCTGGCTCTTCGTGGCTTGCTGTTTCATGATAGGGAGAGACCTTGGATACATGATCAGAATACGGATATTGTCCGAAAACGAACTTCTCTGGAAGCAGGCATTCAGGATTATCATGCTGTGGGAATTTACTTCCGCAATAACTCCCTCAACCGTAGGAGGTACAGCTGTAGCAGTTGTTTTCATTCACAAGGAAGGTATTTCACTCGGCCGCAGTACATCTATTGTATTGGCAACTTCTTTTCTTGATGAGCTGTATTTTGTAATTATGTTTCCTCTGATACTGCTAATTGTCGGTAAAAACGCTCTTTTCACAACATCTCTTCAGGGAACAGGACCTGCTTTGCTGGACAATCTTGTAATTGTTGCTTCCATTGGATATGCCATCATACTTGCCTGGGTCATATTAGTCGGTTACGGACTCTTTGTTAATCCTGAAAAAATTAAACAAATCCTGCTCTGCATTTTCAGGTTACCTTTACTCAAACGATGGAGAGAATCTGCTGAAAAGGCAGGTGATGATATCGTGTCAAGCTCCAGGGAACTGAGGAAAAAATCATTTTCTTTTTGGATCAAAGCATTTATGGCAACATTTTTTTCCTGGACATCCAGATATTTTGTCATAAATGCCGTACTTCTTGCATTCTTTGTTATTGAAGACCACTTTCTTATCTTTGCAAGACAACTGGTTGCCTGGATCATGATGATCATAAGCCCAACTCCAGGAGGAAGCGGTTTTTCAGAGATCATACTGGGCCGTTATATCAGGGATGCAATACCAGCCGATTTGATCTATGCCGGTGGTATTGCCCTGGCTGTTACAATAATCTGGAGAATAATAAGCTATTATCCATATCTGATAATCGGTACCGTGATACTCCCGGGATGGATACAAAGTAAATTCGTTAAAAATACTCAGAATAAGAAATAGTTTTAACTTGGACAGGTCTGTAATTGAGAATGGCTTTGAACACCGGTAAGTGAATAAATTCTGAAAAAACAATCAGGTATTTCACTAAACATACAATCTGATATAAAAAAACTTGCAAAAGGACAGGAGGTTGTTGCTTTGATTTTACAGAAGGAGAAAAAGTATCCGGCGTTATGTATTATAAAATTAACTCCCTAAAAGATACTGAAAACTTGAATAAGTAATATCAGCAGAAAAAAACCTGTAAAAAAGATCTCAGGAATTATTTTCTTTCTGACAAAAATAAAATAATGCGACAAAATATATGTAAGGGGTATAGCAGCAATCCACAACATTTCTACAGAAACTGAGGGCAGTACAATATACAGCACGACCGAAATGACAAACACCCAGAGAAGAAGATAAAAAGTCTTCCGCGATTTTATCTTTCTGGTATGGAGTTGCCGAAGCAGAAAAACCATACTTACTAATATCATAAGACCAGTAAATATCAATGCAACAATTTCTATCCTTGTAAAAGAGATTTCCGGCAAAGCTGTAAACAGATTCTCCCGTATATCTTCCACCAGTATTTCTATATCTTTTCCAAGAACATAATATATCCCGAATAATAAAACATAAGGTACAACAAATCCAATAAGAGAGTTGATAATTTCAATTACATTACCAGATCTTAACAATACAATTCCGATAAATACCAGAACACCGAACCAGATACAGTTTGCATAAAACAATGATCCAGTGCTTATAAATACTGCAGCATCAAAAAAGTTGAATACAGTCCCGGGTTTCCTGTAAGATTCCATTATCCTTTTCAATGCAAGCATCAGGAAAACTGTTGCAGGAAGAACAGGATTATGAACCTGCAGTAAGGGCAGAAGAGCGCTGAAAAGGACATATAATATTGCAGGTAAAAAAGTCCTTTCACCAAGAAAGAACACAGATGTATTGAAATTTACCAAAAAGAACAGAACAAATATCAGCACAAGAAAAGTAAATATTAATCCTGCAAAAACATTTGTTCCTGTAACCATTTTCATAATGGCATACAATGGCATAGGTTTTGACTCATAAGTATTTGCCATCTGAACACCAGGATCAATGAATGCACTGATCCAAAGGAGTATAAGAGTGACAATGATCATAAATAGTACTCCTGGTCCTGTTCCTCTGAATATCTTTGACAACATATATTATAAATCAAATCCGATATCTTTCCGGTAGTACATTCCGTCGAAAGAAATAAGCGCCGCATTCCGGTATGATCCTTCAAGAGCTTCTTTTAGGCTTATGCCCCATGAACTTACAGCTAATACTCTGCCACCCGATGTAATTATTCTGTCATCTTCCATTCCTGTACCTGCGTGGAAAACGACGCAATCCTGAGTTTTACTTAGACCGGAGATCTCTTTACCTTTATTGTAATTACCGGGATATCCGCCTGAAACAATCATTACAGTTGTTACAAACCTGTTGTCAGTTTCAAGCACACGTTCCGATAAGTTCCCCTCAGCAACTCCTTCAATGAGTTCAAACAGGTCTGAGCTGATCCTGGGTATTATTACTTCAGATTCAGGATCTCCAAGACGGACATTATATTCAATAACATACGGATCTTCGTCTACATTGATCAGTCCGAAAAATAAAAATCCCCTGTAAATTATCCCTTCTTCCGAAAGTCCTTTTATTGTTGGTTCTATTATTCTATTTCTTACTTTAGTCATGAAAGCCTTATCTGCAAACGGTACCGGAGACACACCTCCCATACCCCCAGTATTGAGACCTGTATCTCCAACTCCTATTCTTTTATAATCTTTTGCCTCAGGCAGGAGTTTCCAGGATTTTCCATCGGTGATTATGAATACTGACAGTTCAATGCCTTTCAGAAATTGTTCTACAACGACTTTTTTACCGGCAGAATCAAATTTACCATCAAGAATAGCATTAACCTCATTTACGGCTTCTTTTATATCGTCAATAATAAGGACACCCTTACCTGCAGCAAGTCCATCAGCTTTAATAACATAAGGGCTTTTGAGTGTCTTAAGATAATCATGAACTTCTTCTCTGGTTGACTTGTCGAAAGTCCGGTATCTCGATGTGGGTATCCCGTGGCGTAACATAAAACCCTTGGCAAAATCTTTACTTCCTTCAAGCCGGGCAGCCAATTTATCAGGTCCAATCACAGAGATATGCTTCAGAGCAGGATCAGCCATAAAATAATCGTGGATACCTGCAACAAGAGGAGCTTCAGGTCCAACAATAACCATCCCTATCCGGTTGGTAATAACCGCATTCTTAACTTCTTCAAATTTACAGGGATCTATCTTCAGATTGGTGCCGGTTATTGCTGTGCCTGCGTTACCGGGCCCGGTAAATATCCTGTCTACCTTTTTACTCTGTGATAATTTCCATGCAATGGCATGTTCCCTGCCGCCTGATCCCAGAATAAGAATATTCATATTTCTCCCCAATTTACAATATATCAAAAATAATACTTCAATCTAACTATTATGTATCCTGCTGATCAATAATTCAAATTATTATAGTTCCTGACACATAAATTTATATCCTTTATTTATCGATAAACACAGGAACTCATCCAGAAAAAGAAGCGATGCCGAATCCTGCCTGTCATGAAGAACAATCACCGAACCAGGTCTTATCCGTTTGTTTAAAAGCTCAAGAGACCTTTCGGGTGTAAATTTCCTGTCAAAATCGTATGGCATTACATCCCAGAATACTATCTTATATGAATCCTTCAGGCAGCGATACTGGTTTAGACTCAAATGTCCGTAAGGCGGACGGAAAAGGCTTGCGGAAGTAAATACGGATGCGAGACTGACATCCCTGCAATAATCAGCAGTTGATGTTCTCCAACCGTTCAAATGATTATATCCATGATTACCAATAACATGTCCCTTCTGCCTTATAAAGTCAACAAGACCGGGATATAATTCAGCTGATCGTCCGTCACAGAAAAAAACAGCTATAATGCCATGTTTTTCCAGTATTTCAAGGAGCCTGGGAGTTGAATCCGGGTCGGGTCCGTCATCAAAAGTCAGGCAAAGGATCTTATCCTTTGTTTTAATCCTGAACACAGCCTCGGGATAAATAAATTCAGCAAATGAAGAAATTGTAAAAAATCTCATCAGGTATTATTTCCTGGTATAAAGTTTATCATAATAGTTATTTATCAGCGCTTCGGTAATAGCCGTAAGATCAG
>CAZPMM010000234.1:0-4436 GCA_964587405.1 uncultured Rikenellaceae bacterium | reverse complement strand
CACAGAAAGCATGGATGGCATATAACAGACCTCCTGAAGAACTCTATGATGTCAGGAATGACCCTTATCAGTTATATAATCTTGTAGATGATACTAAACTGAAACCTGTATTGAATGAACTGCGGAAACGTCATGAAAATTGGACACTTGAGACTGGAGATATGGGGCACCTGAATGAACCTGAGATGATAGAACTGATGTGGCCAGGAGGAAAACAACCTGTTGCTGACATTCCTTATTTCATAATAAATTCACCAGAAGACCGATCTTCAAAAAACTACAGAACAGGCGGAACATATTCATCCCCCATGACCTTAGGATTCTATTGCCCAACACATGGAGCATCATTAGTATATTCTTTTGAGGAAAACAAAGATCCGCACTGGATACTATATTCCGGACCTTTGCATCTTAAACCGGGTAACTATAACATAAGAGTTAAAGCAGTAAGATATGGATACAAGGAAAGTGAAGAACTAAAAGGAACATTTTTGATTAAATAGACTATCAGTATCTATTACTCAGGTACAATAATTATGCTATTCTGTTTTTATTGAATTTATCTGATTCAGGATGCCAGGCTTTTTATAACTATCAGTTCTGCCTCTTCAGGCTGAAATTATTCACAATAGTGTAAGTTACACAATCTTCAAGTGTCTGTTTTATATCTTGGGCACTCAATGTATGAATTATTTACAACAGGGTTTGCTTCTGATGGTTTTTTTAATCTGAAAAGAATATATTTAAAAATTCAAATGACCTTTTTGCTATAACTCAGAGTGAAAAATATTATTACATTACATGCACCAGGGCAGAGAGTATCTTTTTCCCATACATGGACAGGAAGAAATTTTGCACTGTATCAAGGAAAATTACCGGTAAGATCGTATAAATACTCATGATATGATCTAAGGACGAAAAGCACTGATTCCGGAGATATCTATTATAACACAAGGTGTGGTTACTATTGATCCGCCAAGGAACAGGACCGGGGTAACGACTGAGTAATTATACTGAAAAGGATCTAAGTATTGAAGAAACTTCTGTAAAAAATGACGCTGAATATTGGAAATATCCTTCTTGTTGTTTCAATTTTATTATTTGTAAGCATACTTGCCGGTAAAACATCCTTCAGTCTGGGAATCCCGACACTCATATTATTCCTTGCAGTTGGTATGCTTGCAGGAAGCGAAGGTCTGGGAGGAATATCTTTTGTTAATCCGGGTATTGCACAGTTCATAGGAATTATTGCTCTTTGTTTTATTTTGTTTTCAGGTGGATTTGAAACGGACTGGACCTCAGTCAAACCAGTTTTCGGACAGGCACTGACGCTATCAATCCTGGGTGTATTGCTTACAGCCGGTATTCTTGGATTATTTGTATGGTGGGTAACCGACTTCACAATATATGAAGCTTTATTACTTGGTTCAATAGTATCATCTACTGATGCAGCTGCTGTTTTTTCAATATTAAGATCAAAAAATCTTGCACTTAAAGGTCATATCCGCCCCACACTCGAATTTGAGAGTGGAAGCAATGATCCGATGGCATATATTCTTACAATTGTCTTGATCAATCTTATTCAGAACAGCGAACAATCTTTTATATCCGTTATCCCGATGTTTCTGAAGCAACTTCTGATCGGGGGAATCTTCGGATATTTATTTGGTATTGCGGGAAAGTACATAAACAACAGAATAAAACTTGATTATGAAGGACTTCATCCTGTTCTTATAATTGCCATAATGTTGTTGACCTATTCAATCACTTCAGCAGTAGGTGCCAACGGATTCCTTGCGGTATACCTTGCCGCATTATATCTTGGTAACCAACAGTTGACGCACAAGAGATCAATAATGATGGTATTTGATGGACTCGCTTGGCTTATGCAGATAATCCTTTTTGTCACCCTCGGTCTTCTTGTCTTCCCAAGTAAAATAGTGCCTGTAATAGGTATCGGGTTATTAATTTCAGCTTTTCTGATTATAGTGGCAAGACCACTGAGCGTATTTCTGTGTCTTGCGCCATTTAAACTGAAGACGAGAGTAAAGGGCTTCATTTCATGGGTAGGGCTGAGAGGAGCTGTTCCTATCGTTTTTGCGACATTCCCGCTTATGGCCGGACTGGAAAAAGCTGATATGATATTTAATATAGTATTCTTTATTTCCCTGACATCAGTATTGATTCAGGGAACCTCAATACCAATAGTAGCCAGATGGTTTCATGTTTCACTTCCGGCACGGGTAAAATCAATCACCCCTGCAGACATACTTCTCTCAGAATCAATAGATTCGGAAATGGCAGAGTTAACTATTTCACCTCAGTCACCATCGGCCGGATTAAAAATAGTTGATCTTAAATTTCCTCAGAATGCCAGGATCGCCCTGTTAAAAAGAAATGAAAAATATCTGATTCCTGACGGGCAGACCGTAATCAAACCCGGCGACAAACTGATCCTTCTGGCAGGAAATAAATTTATCCTTTCCGAGATAACAACACGGTTGATGTAAACCAGGCAGAGTGCGGATTGTGATGCTGACACAGGACTCAGTTAAGTCCCATCCAGGGCGGTTTGTTAGCACAGCAATTCTTGAATTTTTTACCGCTTCCGCAGAGACAGGGATCATTTCGCTCCGGCTTAAACTGCTTTATATGCTGGTTTTCTTTATTCTTTATCCAGTTCATTACATTAGCCGGTGCACGCTTTGCCTTTAACTCCTTAGCCATGAATTCCATATAAGGTTCAACATGCTTAAAGAACAATTTGAAACCTTCACATAGATAATTCAATCCGGGCTGCCCGTCAGGAGTTAACAGAAACCTGTGTTTCGGACATTCACCATGACAGGCATATCTGACATCACACCGGAGACAGTAAACAGGAAGCTGATTTCTTTTATTAATTCCGAAATCAAACTGCCGCTGCGATTTAACAAGGTCTTTCAGTGGGGTCTTGAAAATATTTCCCAGGTAATATTCGGGGTACACAAAATGATCACAGGCGTATATATCACCGTTGTGTTCCATTGCCAACGCATCACCGCATGTTTCATTAAAAACACAAATACCGGGATTTTCACCTGCATAATTTGCCAGTGTAGCATCAAATATCTGAACATAATACTTTGCAACATCATTTCTTACCCATTCATCAAATATTGTTATAAGAAATTTGCCATAATCTACAGCATTGACAGTCCATTGAGCTAATTCGGCTTTACCATGCAGAGGAGCAACAAGCTTCAGTGATCTTTCATTTCCGTCATCAGCTATTCTTTCAACCACTGGCAGAAATTGCATAAAACCGCTTCCGATCTGCTTAAGGAATCTGTATGTTTCCCTGGCCATCGATACATTATAATCATTGACCACACTTAATGTATTGAACTCAACTTTATGCTTATGCAGAAGCTCAATACCTTTAATAACTCTTTTAAAGGTCGAAGCTCCTGATTTTGTTCTGCGGTAATGGTCATGATTTTGTTCAGTTCCGTCTATTGATATGCCCACCAGCATATTATTATCTTTAAAAAAATGGCACCAGTCATCATTAAGCATGGTTCCATTTGTCTGGAAAGCGTTTTCAATTTTTTTTCCTCCGGAATATTTTTTCTGAAGCTCAACAGCTTTTTTGTAAAAGTCAAGAGCCATCAGAGTAGGTTCACCTCCCTGCCAGGTAAACATAACAACGGGAACTTCATGAGCTTCAATAAACTGCTTTGTAAATTCTTCAAGAAGATCATATGACATCTTTGTATTGCCCGAACCGCCAAACAAGTTACTTTTTTCAAGATAATAGCAATAATTACAATTGAGATTACAAGCCGGACCTGCAGGTTTAAGCATTACCTGAAAAGCATTCGGGCGCTTAAGCTTAAGAGCATCAGTGAACAGAAGGGTCGGTTTCTTTCCTTGCATAGCAATACAAAAATAAGATTATTGTGAGAATGAGCAATGAAGTTATAATGGAGAAAGGTATTACTGTTTCGACATTGAACCGTTAGTAATCCCGATGTCCATAAAAAATAATATCTTAGTAGACTGCTTATATTGAAGAAAATAAAAATGTGATAATATGAAAAGACGACGTTTTCTGAAAGTTACAGCATTGGGGTCTGCGGGAATCGCTTCATCAGTCTGTTTCCCCAATGATCAAAATGAGCGCCGACTTAAAATAGGCCTTATCGGTGCCGGATGGTACGGAATGGTTATTACAACAGCTGCTCTCAAATCGGGTGGAGTGGAAGTAACAGGTATCTGTGATGTTGACAGTGAACATCTTAAAACCTGTGCCGACCAAATTGAGAAATTACAGGGAACACGCCCAAAGATTTTTAAATACTATCAGGATCTTCTTGATCTTAAAGGTCTTGAAGCTGTTTTTATCGGAACGATCCCGCACTGGCATGCTCTTCAGTTTATTGCAGCATGTGAAA
>CAZPMM010000233.1:0-4437 GCA_964587405.1 uncultured Rikenellaceae bacterium | reverse complement strand
AATCTCATCCGTAACTGCATTGACTTCGCTTTTGATCTCAGTGGTCATTTCGTTTATGTCCTTTGTAATATTATCAGAGATCTCATTTACATCCTTCGTAACTGAATCAGAAATATCGGTAACCTCTCTTTTTATTGAATCGGCCGTTTCGTTGAACTCCCTTCTGATTTCACTTGTACTTGTTTCAATCTCACGCCTGATATCATCAGTTGCCTTTCTGAAATCGCGCATACCTTTTCCGAAACTTCTGGCTATTTCGGGAAGCTTATCGGCACCGAATAAAAGCAAAGCAACTATGATTATTACAAAAATTTCCGGTCCGCTCATTTCATTTCCGGTTTAACATTCAAGCGGCAAAGTTACAAAAGATTAATTAAATCTCTGCCCACATTACATTTTCAATCCTCTCTTTGAAGATGTGTCATATACAACTGCTGTCGCAACAAATATTGAAGAATATGTTCCCACTATTATACCGATTATCATTGCAAAGAGGAATCCCCTGATTGTTGTACCCCCGAGGAAGAACATCACTATAAGTACAAGTATAGAAGTGATGCCGGTATTAAGTGTACGGCTCAATGTATCGTTCAATGCAAGGTTCAGTACTTCTTGTGTGGGGCGTTTCCGGTAAAGCGGGAGGAATTCTCTTACTCTGTCAAACACAACGACGGAGTCATTGACCGAATAACCGATAACAGTAAGAATTGCCGCAATAAATGACTGATCTATCTCCATAGTGAAAGGCATAATACCCCATAGCAAAGAATAGAATCCGATAACAATTATCACGTCATGTACAAGTGATACTACTACTCCAAATCCGTATTGCCAGTTCTTGAACCGGATAAATATATAAACGAACATTATAATCATCGATAATACGACAGCCCATACAGCTTTCCGCTTTATATCGCTTGCAATTGCCGGTCCTACGGTTTCAGAACTTTGACGGTATTTTATAAGAAATTTTTCTTTATCAATATTTTCACCTGTCAAACCTTTCAGACCTTCGTACAAAGCTGTTTCTACATCTTCATCAGCACCAGATTCGTCAATACGGTATTTTGTTGTTATTCTCACCTGGTTTTCAGAACCGAATGTAACGACCTGTGGTTCTTCTCCTCCAAAAGCATCCTCCAGAGCTTCAGCAACATCAGCTGTTTTAACAGGATCGTCAAATCTTACCACATATGTTCTTCCCCCCGTAAAATCGATACCCGGATTCAGTCCGCGTATAAACAACGAACCAATGGATACAACAATGATCACAACAGAAATCATATAGAACAGATTTCTTCTACCAATGAAATCTACACGGGTATCTTTGAGGATATTGGCTGTCAATTTTATTGAGAAGGTCAGCTTGGCATTTCTTTTTAGCTGCCATTCATAGATAAGTCTTGTAATATAAATTGCACTGAAAAGAGATGTAAAAATACCTATAACAAGGGTTGTTGCGAATCCTTTTATAGGCCCGGTACCAAATATATAAAGCACTATACCGATTAGGAGTGTTGTAATGTTCGAGTCGAGTATAGCAGAGAGAGCACCTTTATAACCATCGGCAACTGCCAGTTTGATACCTTTTCCTCCTCTGAGTTCTTCACGGATACGTTCATAAATCAGCACATTTGCATCAACCGACATAGCCATTGAAAGGACAATACCCGCAATACCCGGAAGTGTCAGAACTGCACCTAGCGATGCAGAAACGCCCATAATAAAGAAAACGTTGGAAAAAAGTGCAACATCGGCAATACCTCCTGCGCTCTTGCTGTAGTAAAATATCATATATGCAAGAACTAATATAAAGGATATTACGAAAGACACGAGACCGGCATTTATTGCTTCACGTCCGAGTGTTGGTCCGATAACCGTATCAGATATGATCCTTGCCGGTGCGGGCAATTTACCTGATTTAAGAATATTGGCAAGGTCGTCGGCTTCTTCAATTGTAAAATCCCCTGTTATTTCAGTACTTCCTGCAGGAATCTCACCAACAACACGCGGATAGGATCTTACATATCCGTCAAGGACTACTGCGATACAGCGGTTAACATTTTCACGGGTCATTCTTGCCCATGTTTTTGCTCCTTCAGCATTCATATTAAAATCGACCTTTACTTCTGATCCGGTAACGCCTGAAGTCGGTCTTGCCGATGTAATCACATCACCGCCAAGCGGAGCTCTGTTGTCGCGTGTTGTAACTTTTATAGCATGAAGTTCATAAAGTGAATTCGAAGGATCATATTTATGTGGATTCAGGCTCCAGTAAAATCTCAGGTCCCTGGGGAACAGTGCCCTTACCTGATTCATATTAAAATAGCTGTTGACCTTTGCAGTATCAATGCCTGCAGCAAGTCCGATCATACAGGACGGAAGTGCCTCTCCATTTTCTGTAACACGGGGAGTGAGAATACCGAAAAGCGGATTTTGAAGTGCAAATTCTTCACGTGTTGAGGCTTTCACTGCCTGAGTGCTATCCTTTTCAATAAGATCAAGCAGAGCCTGATCTTCTTTTTTGACTGTATCAGCCTTTGTTTCAACGGTATCTGTTTGTTCTTTTTCCAACACAGCTGCTTGACGCTCATTTTCCACTATACCTTTCAGAAGATCATTTGCAGCAACAAGATAACTGATCACTTCACTATTTTCATATGTCTCCCAGAATTCAAGATTGGCTGTTCCCTGAAGCAACTCACGTACCCTCTTGGGATCAGTCTGACCAGGGAGCTCTATAAGAATCCTACCTTTGGTAGCCAGCTGTGTTATGTTCGGCTGTACAACACCAAATCTGTCAATCCTGGTTCTCAGAATATTAAACGCATTTGTAATAGCAGTAGTTACTTCATCATTCAGAACACGCAGTACCTCTTCATTAGATGAATTGAAATTTATCTTATTCCTTAGATCTATTGTATTGAAAACAGCTGCCATTTTTGCATTGGGATCAATTTCCTGAAACGCTCTGCCAAATAGTGTAAGAAAGTCAGTCTGGCTTTCTTTAGAAAGTGCCTTCGCCCTTTCGATTGCACTTGTAAACGTTTTATCGGTACTGTAATTTGAAAGAGCCTTAAGTACATCTTCAACTGAGACCTCAAGAATGACGTTCATACCTCCTTTAAGGTCTAGTCCAAGATTGAGCTCACGTTTCTGGCACTCCTTGAATGTATAACCAAGGAAACTCCAGTCTTCTTTCGGCAATGAAGAAATTGAGTCAAGATAATAAGTCTGCTTCACCAGGTCTCCCTGTGCATATTTTTTAGCATCTTGCCTTACTTTAGAGGTTGCACCGGTGAATGAAAGCTGATATATTGACACCAGAGTAAGAGCAATAGCAAGAATTAATATGGCTGTTTTGTTCTGCATTTGTATAACTTTTGAATTATTCCGTGATTATTTCCGAATCTTAATAATTGAGGCGCAAATATATTAAATTTTTAATCGAGTAGGAGGAAAATAGAGTAGTTTTCCTCTTACTTTATTTTCCGATCTCTCCCACCACCGCAAGTACAGATATCATATACGGCGGTTCCTTAAAATACAACTCTTTTGTTGCTGTTGAGTTTTTCAGCCATCCTCATGTAAATCTGCCCTCCTGCATTTCCTTTGGATGCCTTCCTCTCAACGTCAGGGAGCATCCGGGTCTTTCACCCTATAGTCATAGCCCAGAGCACAATATAAAAAAGGCTGAATAGATTTTATCCAGCCCTGCAACTTAAATGAGTTAACTGATATTAATCAAGCAGTTTTTCGTAATTTGTTTCCAGAGGTTTTCTGTTGAGAAAATCGTATAGAGCAAGATTCCTTATATTGTAGAAATAAGTCCAGTAATCCTGCAGTGCCTGCACATATGCTCTCCTGTTTGTATCTTTTCTTGTATCAGCATTATTCAGTTCAAGAACCTGTATTTTTCCTATAAGGAAGCGGGCTTTTGTAACTTCATACATTCTTGCAGCAACTGTATCGGATTTCGCAGCGATTCTTACCTGTTCAGCCTGCAGGTTAAACTGTTCAACATCAAGTGTAAGATTTTGATCGAAATCAACCAACTCCTGCTTTGACTGGACTTCAGCAAGTTCAAGGCTCGACTTTGCCATAAGATATCTTCCCCGTCCAAGACCCCAGTCAAGTATAGGCAGGGATATTCCCAGTCTGACAGTCTGCTGACGGTTGGATTCAGTATAAGCATTTACAAAAACAGGATCCTGGTCACGAAGACCGAATGAAGCAATAAGATTTGCATTCAATCCTTTTTCAGCTTTTGCCTGTGCCAGGTCACTCTGAGCCATGAGAAGTGTCAGCTGCTGAGTAAGTAATTCCGGATTGTTTGCATGTGCAAGGTCAAGTACCTCCCGGACATCAACCTGCAGGTCAGGTACCGATGACGGTAAAATCAGCTCAAGCCTGATATTCTCATTGAACCCGAGGAAT
>CAZPMM010000232.1:0-4442 GCA_964587405.1 uncultured Rikenellaceae bacterium | reverse complement strand
GTACCCAGAATGGCTATCTTCGACATTATAAGCTGATCGGCAAGCATAGCATCAGGAGGTACTGAGATTGCAAATTTATAAATCACAAGAATATATATCACCATGCCCGTAATGGTTGCAATGATCGTTCCTCTTGGGATCGATTTGGAAGGATTTCTGAGTTCGCCTGACAGACCTACTCCTGCAGTCATTCCTGTAAATGCCGGAAATACAATTGCAAAAACCATAAAGAAATCCTTCATGTTCCTTAAGTCACCTGCAGGAAGTCTTGAACCCATAGTAGCTTCATATTCTGTTTTGCCAAGAAAAAAAAACAATAGAGAAAGGAATAGTATTGCACTTATAATATAAAGCATTTTCATTCCAGTATTTGTACCCCGTTTCAGGATCAGATATCCAAGAGTTATCATTACAGGTATGCTGATTATCTGTCTTGGAAGATACAGGTTAAACGATTTTACGAAATAGTTGAAGATGAATTCAAATGCTTCTGTGAATGCGATTATGTAAAATGCAACACTAATTGCCTGTGACAGAAAAAGGGCAAATCCTATTGTGGCTCCGATATTAAGTCCGAATGAACGCGATATTATAAAATATTCGCCACCTCCTTCCACCCGTTTGTTTGTGGCAAGTTCAGAAAGGGCTAATGCCGTAGGTATTGTAAGTGAATGGCCAAGTATGATCAGGATGAATGTCCCCCAGAATCCCAGTGTCCCTACTGCAAATCCGAATCTTAGAAAAAGTATGGCTCCCAAAATGGTGGATATCGCCGTAAAGAAAACGGGTATAGTGCCAAACCGTTTACTGTTAGTTACCGCTTCCATTGATCCTAGGGATTAACATGGTGAATTACACGCTGAGGTAATGGTATTTTGATACCCTCTTTATCAAATGCAATTTTCAGCCTTTTACGGTATTCTCCTGCTATGTCCCATTGTTTTAAGGGCTTGGTCTCTCCCAGGATTTTAATCATTATGGCTGAATCGGCAAAATCATTTACTCTTAGGAAGCTGGGTGGAGTGATAATAAATTCACTGAATACGGGATCTGAAGCCAGTTCTTCACCCGTCCTGTTAATTATTAAGGATGTTCCTTCACATTCAATAAGTCTTTCAAGATTTGTATCATAAGCAACCCCTATGTCAAGATTAACACGGGCAAAATCCTTTGACAGGTTGGACGTCAGTACTATGGAACCGTGGGTTATGTGATGAACTGTTCCGTCCATATCTCTTAATATAGTCTTTCTCAGACTTATATCCTGTACTGTCCCCGATGTTCCGTCAATATTTACAATGTCTCCAATACGGTATTGATTTTCAAGTATAATAAATAAACCAGTTATGACATCTTTGATAAGATACTGCCCGCCAAAGCCGATTGCAATACCGGCAATCCCCGCACCTGCCAGCATGGGGCCAATTTTAAGACCTGCCTCCTGCAGCATCATCAGTAATGCAAGTATGATCAGCACAACACGTATCGCCCCGTTGAAGATCCTTATCAGAGTGTTTTCTCGTTTTTTCTCCGCTTCTTCCGACATGTTTTCATCACGAACAACAGCAAGCCTTATTGTCCGGATAGCTATTCTGGATATAACTTTGTAAAGAACCCAGGCTCCGAAAGCGATCACTATTATTTTTATTCCATGATCAAGAAGCCAGGGGAAAATTGTATTAATCCATTTATTGATCGTCTCCTGCATCGTTTTTTCAAATTATGATATCAGTTAAGAAAAAAACTATGCAAAGTTACTTTAAAAAATACTAATATCATTTAGGATAGTACTCAATGTATTCATCATGATGATTAATAAATATCATGTAAACATCTTACAATATACTGATTTTATTTTTACTTTTAAGAGTTCAGTATTTAATTAATGCATTGGATATGAGAAAAGTAATTTTTGCCGGATTATGGTTATACTTCTTTCTTGCCGGTGCTTTTGCTTGCAGGTCAGAGAGTTCAAAACAGGTTAAACTGGTTAATTTTGCTCCATATGAAAGTACAACATTTTCGGTAGCCTGTCCAGTGCCCAGACTTAAAGACGGGGATCCTGTATTACGGGTTTCCGGCTGGAATATGATTGGTCAGGATCTGAAACTGAGTGCGAGGTAAAATAATATAAATTTGTATTTATGGCTCTGCTTGGAATAGATCTTGGAGGCACAAAGCTTGCAACAGCTTTGTTTACCGAAGAAGGGGCAATAATAAAAAAAGCCTCCTTCCCTCTGTGTAAACGCCGGGGGAAAGAAGTAGGGCAACTTATTACACAAAATATACGGGAGATTCTTGATACCTCATCTGAAGGGAAGTATGCAGTTGATTCTGTTGGCGTGTCAGTTCCCGGGATATTCCGTTCCAGAACAGGTACAGTATGGGCTCCTAATATTCCAGGATGGGAGGACTATCCCCTTCTTGCCGAAACAAAGAAGGTGACCGGAAATATTCCTGTTATCATTGATAGCGACAGGGCTTGTTATATTGCCGGCGAAGTATGGAAGGGAAATGCAAAGGGGTGCAGGGATGCGGTTTTCCTTTCTGTCGGTACAGGGATCGGTGCCGGAATATTGGTAAATGGTGAAATTCTCAGGGGCAGTAATGATATTGCAGGTTCAATAGGATGGATGGCGCTTGACCGGCCTTTCATGGAGGATTACATAGCTTGTGGTTGTTTTGAGCATCATGCTTCTGGCGTAGGATTAGCAGGAATTGCCCGTAAATTGTTAAAGGAAGATACCGGTTATTCCGGGACACTGAGGAATAAACCGCCGGAAGAGATCAGTTCACATGATGTTTTTAACGCTTATGAAAAAGGTGATCCGCTGGCTTCAGCAGTAATCAGAAACAGTATAGAATTATGGGGAATGGCAGTTGCAAATCTTATAAGCCTGTTTAATCCTGAAGTAATAATTATGGGTGGTGGGGTTTTTGGTCCTGCACTGTCATTGATACCGAATATTACTGATGAAGCGTACAAATGGGCTCAGCCCATAAGCAGTCGGCAGGTCAGAATATGCGGCTCAGCTCTGGGCAGCGACGCCGGAGTAAGTGGAGCGGGATATATGGCATTAAAAAACTTTCGAAAATAATATATTAAAATGAATAGTATTTATAACAAGAAACTGATATTCGCAACATCATGTGCCGGAATACTGATGTTTGGAATAGCAGTACTGATTCTCGGTTCTATTGCTCCGGATCTTAAAGTAAAACTTGATCTTGATGAGGTCTCTGCGGGTACATTGTTTTCAATTCTTCCATTTGGTATGCTTGCAGGATCATTATTATTCGGACCTGTTGTAGACAAATATGGTTACCGTATCTTGTTGTCGGTATCATGTTTCCTGTTATTTGCCGGCTTTGAAGGTATGGCATTTTCAAGGAATACCGGACTGATAAAACTGTTCATCTTCCTTACAGGACTCGGAGGGGGAGCAATTAACGGATCAACAAGTGCATTGATATCAGATATTAGCGATAAGGATAAAGCAGCTAATCTGAGCCTGCTGGGAGCATTCTTCGCTTTTGGTGCTCTGGGTATTCCTCTGGTGCTTGGTATCCTGCGAAATACATTCAGTTTTGAGACAATAATTTCGGGAGTGGGTGTTCTGGCTCTTCTTGCAGGTATCAGTTTCCTGATTATCAGTTATCCCTCTCCCAAACAGGAACATGGATTGCCTCTTAGGGGAATATCTACTATGGTGAATGATAAAGTACTTTTACTAATAGCATTCTTCCTGTTCTTTCAGAGTAGCTTCGAAGGGATAATCAATAACTGGACAACAACCTGGCTGACCGATCATCTTTCAGTTCATACGGGGGAGGCACTTTTTGCTCTTTCATCTTTCGTTGCCGGAATGACAGCAATGAGATTATTGATTGGAAGTGTACTGAGATCTTTATCAGTCAGGAGAATAATGATATTGTCATTTGTCTTGCTGTTTGTAGGCCTGCTGTTTTTGAGCATTGCCGAATCGCTTTCTATGGCTGTACCGGGGCTGATACTGCTGGGAGCAGGACTTGCTGCCGGTTTTCCGGTTATGCTTGGAATAGCCGGGGAAAGGTTTAAGGAATTATCGGGAACTGCTTTTAGTTTTGTCATGTCTGTAGCTCTTGCAGGTAATATGATAATTAATTATCTGATGGGACAGA
Source organism: uncultured Rikenellaceae bacterium (assembly GCA_964587405.1). GTDB lineage: Bacteria > Bacteroidota > Bacteroidia > Bacteroidales > VadinHA17 > LD21. The sequence continues at coordinate 281 of CAZPMM010000232.1, read as the reverse complement.
TAGCAGCAAGATATGGTATCAGTAATCTGACAACGGTTGCCTTTACGGAACTGATACTGCAGATATTGATTTTCGTGTTAATAATCAGAAGTCTGAATAAAAAATAGTATTAATTAAGTTAAAATCGAATTCTTATGTTAGCAAAAAAATGGCTGGAGAATACAAGGGATATAATGACAAAAATTGAAGAGACTCAGATGGATAATATCCGGAGGGCAGCTGAAATAATGGCAGATACTATCGAATGTAAAAGATGGGTTCATACTTTTGGATGTGGTCAT
>CAZPMM010000231.1:0-4450 GCA_964587405.1 uncultured Rikenellaceae bacterium | reverse complement strand
ACCAGATAAAAGGTATCTGGGCAAAAGTTTCTGTTGAATGGAATTATGAAGCACCTCCGGGCGGTGGTGATACTCATTATTCGATAATGAGGGGAACTAAATGTGATCTTGTGATAAAACAGGGTGCCGAAGAAAAATTCAAACCTACATTCTATGTTGAAAATATAAAAGGTGCTACTGTAAAGGATTTCAGCGAAACACTGAAAAATGCACTTTCAACTTTGCCATATACAGGACTGACTGTGGAATTTGCCGGTAAAAACAGCCTTAAAGTCAATATTCCTGATGAATACAGGATATCACATGAGGAGCATTTCGGACAGGTGACTGAAAAGTTCCTTGAATACATGGAAGCAGGTAAAATGCCTGACTGGGAAGTTCCTGGAATGATAACAAAGTATTATACGACTACCAGCGGGTTGAAAAAGGCTAAGGGAAACTAAACGAAAGATACAGCGTCACAAAGGCTTAGCTCAGAGACAGGAATTACAATTTTTTTTCGTTGATTGTTTGCTCTTGTTTCTCTTTTCGTCGTGTCCTTATACAAATAAATCTTCGATTAACATCGAATAAAGCTCTTCAAGTTGAATTCCTGCGACAGCAGCCTGTTTCGGGATCAGGCTTTCTTGTGTCATGCCTGGGATTGTATTGATCTCCAGGAAAAGAGGTTTATTATCGACAATGATGAAATCGACCCGCACAATTCCATTGCATCCGAGTGAATCATTTATCAGGGAACTGAGTTGCTGTACTTCATCCTTAACCTTTTCAGGCAGATTGGCTGGTGTGATCTCATCAGATTTTCCCGGTGTATATTTTGCGTCATAATCAAAAAACTCATTCTTACTGATAATTTCAGTTATCGGCAGGATTATTTTGCGTGTTTTTGTCTTTATTATACCGCATGCAACTTCTCTTCCTTTCATGAAGGATTCAATCAAGACTTCATTGCTCTCTTTAAATGCCATGGATAGCGCAGTGGCAAATTCTTCTGCTTCCTTTACCTTTGATCCACCAAAGCTGGAGCCACTGTCATTGGGCTTGACAAGCATGGTAATCCAAGTAATCTGATAATACCCCCGGGATCAATTTGTTCATTCTTCCTGACAAGAATGCTCTCTGCCATGGAGATCCTGTATTCTTTCAGGAATAATTTACAGGCATGTTTATTGAAAGTAAGGGCAGAACAAAAAGCATTGCAACCGGTATATGGTATCTGCATCATGTCAAAATAACCCTGCATCATGCCATTTTCCCCCGGTTTCCCGTGAATAGCAATAAATACTGCATCGAAACGGATTGTAATACCATCAACATTAAGTGTGAAATTGTTCTTGTCTATGCTGTGATAGCGACCCTTGAGATCTTCCCAGTACCAGTTCGTATTCCTTATGATTATTATATAAACTTTATATCTTGTTGATATCAACTTACTGACTTCGTATGCGCTTTTTAAAGAAATCTGGTATTCAGATGAATCTCCTCCGGCTGCAATTGCGATCGTTCTCATATTGTTTATTTTTGAAGATCAAAATTAGTAATTTTTGCATTTGTTGACTAATAAAGAAAGTTGCATTGATAATCACATAGTTATAGAGGAAAGCCTCTGTGCGGTTTCTGATACCCTTTGTAACATAAATAAACATTATTTGTTTTATAATGGAATATTTAACTTTGGCGTAATAAGTAAAAATCATAATTGAAATGAAAAAAGGTTGTTTTATCTGGATTATTATAATAGTTGTTATAGGTCTTATTGTACTGGGAATAGTATCCTGGGGTGTAAAAACATACAATAATATGGTAGGTTTTCAGGAAGGAGTTGCCAGTCAGTGGGGTAATGTGGAAACACAATATCAGCGAAGAGCTGATCTTATCCCGAATTTTGTAAATACCGTCAAGGGTGCTGCCGGGTTTGAGCAGGAAACCCTGACCAGGGTGATTGAAGCAAGGGCAAAAGCCACTCAGGTAACGATTGATCCGGCCAATATGTCTGCTGAAAGCCTTCAGCAGTTCCAGACTGCACAGGGTGAAGTGAGTTCTGCTCTTTCAAGGCTGATGGTTGTTGTGGAAAAATATCCTGATATAAAAGCTACACAGAATTTCAGAGATCTTCAGGTTGAACTGGAAGGAACTGAAAATCGTATAGCAGTAGAAAGAAGAAAATTCAATAATGTAGCCAGGGAATTTAATACATATATCAGAAGATTCCCGGCAAACATCATTGCAGGCATGTTTAATTTCTCAGCCAAACCATACTTTGAATCAATGGAAGCTGCCGATAAGGCTCCCGAAGTTAAATTCTGATTATCATTTATCAGGGAAAAATGAAAGCTTCAGAATTTTTTACCAGAGAACAACAGGATATGATCCGTAATGCAATCAAAGAAGCTGAAGACAGAACATCGGGAGAAATAAGAGTTCATATTGAGACAAAATTTTCCGGAAGTGTTCTGGACAGAGCTGCATGGATATTTAAAAGGATAGGTATGCACGATACTGAATTGCGTAACGGTGTATTGTTTTATCTGGCAGTAACAAACAAAAGTTTTGCCGTTATCGGTGATCAGGGAATTAATGTGAAAGTTCCTGAAAATTTCTGGAATGAGATAACAGCAACCCTTGAACATAACTTCGCTACAGGGAAATTCACTGAAGGACTGGTGGAAGGCATACTACTTACCGGTATCCAGTTGAAAGAACATTTTCCCTTTCAGAAAGACGATGTCAATGAACTTCCTGATGAAATTTCATTTGATGATCCACTTTAACATTTATGGTATGAAATTCAGGAACTGGCTGAAGTCATTTCTCTTATTCTTTATTGGACTGTCCTTGTCAACAGGCATTATAGCACAGGATTTCCCGGAAAAGCAATATCCTCCGAGGCTTGTAAATGATTTTGCAGGGATGCTGAATGGCAGGGAAATAAATGAACTGGAAAACAAGCTGGTAGCTTTCAATGATTCCACATCGACACAGATAGCCATTGTCACCATAAGTGATCTGAAAGGTTACGATGTAGCTGATTATACACAACGCCTGGCAGAAAAGTGGGGGATTGGACAGAGAGGACTTGATAATGGTATTCTTGTACTTGTCAAACCCAGGACAAATGATTCGATGGGACAGGTTTCGATAGCTCAGGGATATGGTCTTGAAGGTGCTATTCCGGATCTTGCCTGTGCCAGGATCATCGATCAGGAAATACTGCCTTCTTTCAGACAGGGCGATTATTTCGGAGGTCTTGATAGGGCGACAACAGTGCTGATGCAGCTGGCAAGCGGGGAATTCAACGCGGATGAGTACGGGGAAAAAGAAGGTAGTTTGGGGGAAATAGCTCCTTTTATTATCATTCTTATAATATTTATCATTTTACTGTTTTCGAAAAGTTCCGGCGGCAGGAATCAGAAGCACATAAGTGACAAAGGGTTGCCATTATGGCTGTTGCTTTCGATGATGAACTCCGGAAGTAATTCCCACAGAGGATCGTGGGGAGGTTTTTCAGGAGGAAGCAGTGGTGGTGGCGGATTTGGAGGCTTTGGCGGAGGCAGTTTTGGAGGCGGCGGAGCCAGCGGAAGTTGGTAAAAAGGCGCAAAGCATATGACTCGGAATTCTGTGTTAGGTGTGGAGAGCAGTTATCATTTTGAGTTCCTTGTATCTCTCAGAGATACATATTGTCTCCAACGGGTAATTACCTGCTGCATATCATCAGGTAGTTCAGAATCAAAAGATAGTCTTTCCCCGGTTACCGGATGATCAAACGAAAGAGATTTTGCATGAAGAGCCTGCCGTGGCAGTAACTGAAAACAATTCCTCACAAACTGCTGATATTTTGAAAAAGTTGTTCCTTTGAGGATCCTGTCACCTCCATATTCATCATCATTGAACACAGGATGCCCGATAAAGCTGAGATGAACTCTTATCTGGTGTGTCCTGCCGGTCTCAAGCTTGCATTCAAGAAGTGAAACATATCCGAAATTTTCAATCACTTTATAATGTGTTAGGGCGGCTTTCCCATGACTTCCGTCCGAAAAAACCTGCATAATCTTCCTGTCGCGAAGGTTACGGCCTATATGTCCGCTTATTGTACCCTCAGCCGGGTCGGGTACTCCCCAGACAAGTGCAACATACTTCCTCCCGGTTGTTCTTTCGTAGAACTGTCTGGAAAGTCTGTTCAGGGCTATTTCATTTTTTGCTATCACAAGGATACCCGACGTGTTTTTGTCTATTCTGTGAACAAGACCTGGTCGTAATTTTCCGGAAGAAAATAGCGGCAGATCTCTGAAATGCCACATAAGTGCATTGACAAGGGTCCCGGTATAATTGCCATAGGCAGGATGAACTACCATTCCGTCAGCTTTGTTAACGACTATAACATCGTCATCCTCATAGATTATATTTATAGGTATATTTTCAGGTATCAGTTCAATTTCTCTGGGAGGATCAG
>CAZPMM010000230.1:0-4489 GCA_964587405.1 uncultured Rikenellaceae bacterium | reverse complement strand
AGAGATTATATGCCTGTGGCAATATTGACCATGATGGAGGAAGTCCGACATATTCCGGATCAAGATCAATCTCAACACCATAGGTAGACACATACGTATCAGCCACATTCTGAGCTATGATCCTCTTCCCGTCAACTATTTCATCATAATCATCTGGTTTTGCAGGATCTACAATCAGAGGAGTGGTTATTTTATTTGCCCACAGATTTAATCTCGGATCATTAAGCTCCTGAAGCTTTTCAACAAGTGTGGAACACATTTTAAGCCTTCTCCAGCTTGTCTCGTTTACATCAAATGTTGTATTACAAGGCCATGCATCCAATGTGCTGTTGCCAACATAATCTATATTAGCATCATCTGAAAATTCCCTTATTACGGGATATTGTGAAGGATTTCCGGCGATTTTTTCAATGCCTGTTTTAGCAAGAGAAGATTCTTTTGAAGAAATCCTCATATAATATCTGAGGGCAAGCGAATTGGCAAATTTTCTCCATTTCATCACCGATCCTTTGAAAAGGACATCCTGTACCGGATTGATATCGGAATACTGATCCTGATTTTTAGACAACAAAATATTTGCAGTTTCCAGATAATCAAGGATACCAAGATAAATGTCTTTTTGGGAATCATATGAAGGTTTCAGGTTTCCCGTCTCACCCTGCAGCGCTTCAGAGAAAGGAGCATCTCCCCACAAGTCCGTGATCATTCCGTAATTATATGCTTTCATTATAAGCGACACTGCCTGGTAAAATTCGTTTCCTGAAATTTCAGATTTTTTCAGCATTTCCTCTGCATTTCTTAAAATTCCGTAAAAACCGCCCCAGTTCTGATCGGACCAGTCATAAGCATTGTGACCGCCGGCCCATCCATCCTTCTGTGTATGCTGCATTACACCGGCAATATCACCAAATCCCAGCCCCACAACATTCTGACCTGTGTAAGTAAGCACTGTGCTCATCAGCAAAAACGGTTGTGCCTTTGCCGGATCAACACCATTGGGATTTATATTCAGTTCTTTAAGGTCCTGACATGATACGATTATCAACAGGGATATTATTAGGACCGCTGAAATTTTATTTTTTATTGTTTCCATAATTTCAGATTTTAAATTCTAAAATGTTATATCCAGTTTAATACCCAGAGGAATTACCCATGGTTCAAGGTTATATCTTTCGATACCCTGTTTGAACTGTGTTCCCCTTGTACCTCCTGTTGAAGTTTCTGCCTGAAATGCTCTTTCAGGATCTATACCTGCTTTAGCTTTCGTCCAGAGTATAATATTGCGGCTATATAATGACAATCCAATATTCTGAACAAATCCTCCTATCCTGTTTATGAGATCGCGGGGGACATTGTAAGTTAAAGAGATCTCTCTCAGCTTGACAAAGTCGGAATCAAACATTGATGGTTTTGCGAATCCCCATGGATAACTAACCACATAAGGAACAACTACAGTCCCTCCTGGTTTCCCAATATTTTCCCCCAGATTTTCAATATAGCTCACTCCTCCTTCTCCGTCATCCACTGCCCATACTCCCGGAACAAAAATACCATCGTTTACATAAACTCCACTGTAATTTTCACGGAATCCTCCATATTCGGCAGTCGGTCCACCAACAACATGAAATCCGTTCTTAATATACTTATCTTCGTTTTCAACCAACCAGTCACGCAATTCTTTTCCTGTCCTTCCTCCAGGATGGATAAGATTATCCAGCCATATTTGTGATTTCCCATCTTCAGCCATATATCTCTGTGTCTGGGAAATAAACTGACCTCCGTTTCTCCAGTCGATTGTTATATTCAACGAGAATGCCTTATAAGAAAGAGTGCTCTGGAATCCCATAATAAAGCGTGGGTTATAGTTACCTATCCTGTTTTTTGTATATCTCATTTCAACTGCTCCCCATTCCATTTCGGCTTCATCAAGAATAGGATAACCATAATATTGTGAATTCTTATCTGTGACTGTAATAACTTCTGCATCATAAATTGCACCAACCTCATCTCCCACATATGACCATGCACCACCCCTTGCATCTTCCCAGAACTTTATTACATCAATCCCCTCAGCTATTTCAACTACCATTGTTCTGTTCCTTGTGAAATTTACGTTTACATCCCAGAACCAGTTGGGAGTTTTCACAAAATTACTTCCAATCATCAGTTCCCATCCTTTACTCCTGATCAAACCGGCATTTATATTTACGGCATCGGATCCTGTCGAACTGGCAACAGGTATATTTCTGATTATCTGGTTTCGGTTCTCCACAATATAGTATGTACCCTCAAACCTTAACCTGTTTTTCAGAAACCTTAGATCGAGCCCTGCTTCTTTTGAAACTGCTTCTTCTGGTTTCAGATTGGGGGTAAGTATCTGCCCCGATTTGGCTAACCGTGTTGCATCACCCCACTGCCCTGCATTTCCATAAGTGCTGTAAAGCTGGTAAGGATCAGTGTCATTACCAACCTTGGCCCATCCTCCTCTTATCTTGAAAAGATCAACGCCTTCTCCCATATTTATCATCTCATTAACAAGTATGCTCAATGAAGCAGAGGGATAGAAGTATGACCAGTTTTCTTCAGGCAATGTGCTTGACCAGTCATTCCTGCCGGTAACATCCAGAAATATCATGTCCTTAAATCCAAGATTGACAAGACCGTATAAGCTGTAAATAGCTTTTTGCGACCAGTAACTACCGTAATCCAGGGATCCCGATTTAATATTGCTTAGAGTGAAAACATTGGGCACAATCAGACCTGCTCCCGATTTTGATGAGCCGCTGATTGACGTTCCCTTTTTATAAAGAGCATTCCCTCCGGCAGATACTGACAAACTGAAATTATCAGCAACTTTCGAATAAGTTGAAAGAACATCAAAATTTCTTTCATAGTTGGTTATATCCTGAACACCATATGCTCCGTTATTAGGTTCCCCGGTATAACTCGGAGACAGTTTTGATTCACGCTTTTCGGAAAACTGATCAAGCGAATATCTTCCCATTATGCTGAAGTTTTTAAATATTTTCCATTCAGCTTTAATATTACCAAAGACCCTTTCCCTGTTAAAGCTGTTGTTGATTTCGTTCGCAAGGAAATAAGGATTATTATAGATTCCGTTACAAGGTGTTCGCTGCTGAATACCTTCCAGACCTTTTTCCCAATAATTTTTCAAATCTCTTATATCCGTCTCCTGAGGTACATTATATGCCCATTGTAAGGGATTTGTCCCCCTGTTACTGGCGGGTCTGTTATTTGACCATGATCTGTTAAAGTTAATGTTTGAACTGACTGTGATGTTTTCTCTAACCTTTAATGAAGTTGCCGCTGTCAGATTATTTCTGAAAAGGTCGGAATTAGGAATTATTCCCCTGTTTGACATATTTGAGATTCCTATACGGTAATTAATCAAATCTGTGTTGTTCGAAACGGATACCTCATTTGTTGAAGTTATTCCTTTCTGCACAAAATTCGCAATATTGTCCGGATGACTGACCAGTTCCATGGGTACCTGAACACCATTGGCATCCCTGGGGCTGTTCCATTGAACAGCAAAATATTCTTTATCGAGCTGAATTCCGGCACCTGCTGCTTCAGCAGGATTTACCTTCATGGTATACCCTGCAGGCAGATCTTCCGGCGTAAATGAAAAATACCCTGTCGCAAATTTTTTCTGTACAGGGTAATATTTATATGGCATGTCAATAACATTATTTGTACTAACGGTTACTCTCATACCTTTGCTTTTCTGACCCGACTTTGTTGTGATCAGCACCACACCGTTGCCTGCTCTTGATCCATACAATGCAGCAGCACTCGGGCCTTTAAGAACAGAAACGCTTTCTATGTCATCTGAATTAAGATCTGAAATGGCATTTCCGTAATCAACACGGTTGTCATTACCAAAACCCGCTATATTATTCAGTGTATTGACTATCGGCACACCGTCAACGACGAACAAAGGCTGATTATCATTGCTTAATGATGTAGCACCTCTTATTATCATACTCACTGATGATCCTGTTCCTCCCGTTGAGCTGATCTGTACACCGGTCATTTTACCGGCAAGAGAATTAATAGCATTCTCCTGTACAACCCTTGCCAGGTCTTCTCCGCTCACTGTTCCGACAGAATATCCAAGTGACTTTTCCCTTCGTGTAATACCCAGGGCCGTAACGACAACCTCATCGAGAGCTTCAACAGCTTCAGTCATAACAATATTAATTACTCTCTGATTCCCAACGGTTATTTCCTGTGTATTATACCCTATAAAAGAAAAGATCAGTACAGCATCTGAACCGGAAATTTCAATTGTATATTCACCTGAGGAATTTGTTACAGTGCCCCGCTGAGTGTCTCTTACAACTATACTCACACCAGGCATGACTGAATTATCACTACCGGAAGTGACCCGGCCGGTGATTATTATACCCTGCTGATCTCCCGGACTACCTGATAATCCTTTATTTGCCTGTGTCCCCACAGGAAG
>CAZPMM010000229.1:0-4489 GCA_964587405.1 uncultured Rikenellaceae bacterium | reverse complement strand
ATCCGTTGGCTGAAGACCAACAGCAATTGAACCAAAGGATAATATCACCAAGTCCACCCTGGAAGGGTGGCCGAATAGGTTAAGAACAACTTCCGGAATAAATGGACGAGAAAACTTATGAAACCCACATCCTGTTTGTTTATTTGGGTGTCCAACGCTGAAAACAATTGACAAACTAAAATCCGACAATAAACATGAATATCATGCATTATCCGGTATATTCTGTTTACAATCTTTTTGTCTTTATTATCTTACTGAAAACCTGTAAATAGTCTGTGATTTAAATGTTTCTCCCGGAACAAGTACAGTAGACGGGAATTCAGGATGATTTGGACTATCGGGGAAATGACCCGATTCAAGGCAGAAACCAGACCTGTGAGTAAAAACAACTGCTCCATGACCTATTTTTGTACCGTCAAGGAAGTTCCCTGTATAAAGCTGCATTCCGGGCTGATCGGTTATAACTTCCAGCACTCTTCCTGTTGAAGGTTCATAAACCTCAACATCAACCGTTTCCTTATTATCAAGGACAAAATTATGATCATAACCCCTGCCCAGGATAAGCTGATCATAATTTTCTTCAATCCGTTCACCTATAGTATGTGGTGTTGTAAAATCAAAAGGTGTTCCTTCAACAGGACGTATTTCACCAGTTGGTATCATTACCTCATTGACAGGTGTGAATCCCGATGCTTTAAGTGTCAGAACATGATCAAGTATATCTCCGTTACCCGGACCCTTTAAATTAAAGTAGGCATGGTTTGTTACATTTACAACAGTCTTCTTATCCGTTTTACATGTATAATCCATTATGATCTCATTATTGTCGGTCCATGTATATATAACCTCTGCCGTTACAGTGCCAGGGAATCCCATTTCCATATCGGGGCTCACGTATGTAAGCTTAATTGCCGGAAATTCACTATCCTTAACTACTTCTGCGTCCCACACAACACTGTGCCACCCTCCGGGCCCGCCGTGAAGTGTATTAGGACCATTATTTACCGGCAGATTATATTCCTCTCCGTCAAGAGAAAACCTGGCATTGGCGATCCTATTGGCATAGCGGCCAATCAAAGATCCGTAAGACATATCACCTGTTACCGTGCCTTCAAATGTATCATAACCAAATGTGATATTGGTCTTATTCCCGTTTTTGTCGGGAACCTCAATCCAGTTGATCTTTCCTCCGAAATTGGTGATCCTGACAATATTCCCCGGCTTGTTGGTGAGAGTAAACATATATACCTCTTTTCCCTGATGATTACCATAAATTTCCTGCTGTACCATTTCTTTCTTTTTTGACTGATTGCAGGATGGCATGATTGATGCTATTCCCGCAAAAGCTAACGTTAATATTAAGATCCTTTTCATTTTTTGTTTTATCTGTTTAATTTATACTTGTTTATATCTTATTACATCCCTTTGTGTTCTTATTGTATCCCTTACGCTCTTAATGGTTAATAATAATTAACCAAGAACATAAAAGATTAAGTAAAGAACAAAAAAGATTGTGAATATTTAAAATTAAGTTATTTGATGTTAAAATAAAAGATAATTTTTCTTAACCATAAAGTCTGCACACATCAAAAACTCTCAATTAATTAAATAGCAGTCATTTAGTATCAAAATAATACCAGTATGTATTCCTCAATTCCTCCCGGATACCCTTCCCTTAATCTGGCATGCGATATATTATTTGTCATTTTTACGGCTAAATAGAAAAAGAAGTGCATTTAGTAAAAATAGAAATTATTTTCGTAACCGTACCTTAACCCAGACATTCCAATGCTTACAACTATAAAATATTGATTTTAAGTGTGTTTCAATTTAATGCATAAGTGTCTGACTTTTTTGTTCCGGACTAAAAACCTTAATGCATTCAGCGGGACATATAACCTCACATGCCCCGCATCCTAAACATTTCTGATTGTCAATTGAAGGCAGCATATTCAAGACATTACTCCCAGGCAGAAATTCAACAGCATCGTATTTACAGGCTTCCCTGCACTTTATGCATTCCATGTTATTTGAAAGGTAACAATTCTCTGTATTGATCCGGGCTGTTCCCATGAAAAGTGAGCTTTTAGCTTCAATACTGAAAAGTTTAATTGCTCCTGTCGGACATACTTTTCCACAAACATTACAAGACTCAATACAATACCCTGATTTATAGCTAATTATAGGAGTCATCCACGAAAGAGGTTTATTGAAATCAGAATTATGGATAATTATATTTGACGGACAGGCTTTTATACAATTGCCGCAACGGCTGCAAAGAATATTATACAGAACAGGTTCAACAGATCCTGGCGGACGGATAGATTTTATCTCTATTGGCTTCATCAGTCGAGGTATCACCAATGCTGCTATCAGACCGGTGCCCGACATGATGAAATATCTCCTTGCCGGCAATTCCGGGCATGAAGCAGGTTTTTTCAGGGAAAACAATCTTGATATAAATATTCTGAAATCCCATAATATAGTCTGGAGGCCTCCTAAAGGGCACAATTTCCTGCACCATATTCCCGGAAAGGGGATGTGAATCAATAGCAGTAACGGGAAAAAAGCAAATGAAATAATAACCTTAATATCCGGTTTTCCAGAGAAGCTCACGAAAAAACCATTAAAAACAGACAATGGATCCAGAATCACAAATAACGGAAAACCGAAAAATGCAGCAAGCAGTGATGTTATTACCAGCCATTTACCAATCTCCGGAACTTTAATATAGTCATATTTTTCAGATCTGTTGAGTGCCGATACTTTATCTAAACACCATCCGGCAGGACAAAGATATTTGCAAAACCAGCGTTTACGAATTATGATCAATACCATTACAGGGATTGCAATCGTGTTCAATAAAACCAGGCTCTTCAGTGCAAGTACTGAATTGAGCATTATAAACGGACTCAGCCTTACATATATACCCTGAAATCCTTTCCATAATCCGGGAATAGCAAATATTACCGCAATTATTAATGATAATGTACGGACATCAGAAGCTATGATTGTTTTCCTCATCCAAGCCAGGCTCCCTGTTTTAAAAGAATTTCTTTAAGTTTCCGGGTATTTATATTTCTTGGTAATTCGTTTTCCTTAACTGCAAGTCCTGCAGCCGCACCTGCTCCATGACCGGTTACAAGACAAGTACCTATGATCCGGGTGTCCTCGACAAGTTCCCTTTCAAAGCAAAAGCAACGGCCAGCAACAAGAAGGTTATCGGTCTTTTTCGGGATCATTGAACGGTACGGAATCTGCCAGTAAGGCCTTTCGGATGAAGGAATCTTTTTTCCTTTGTACAGCATAGTGGTCCATGCACCACTTATCCCTATAACATCATTGAAAGATCTGAATGTCATTGTGTCATCAAGTGTAAGCCGGTATTCTCCGTCCAGTATTCTTGACATTCTAACACCAAGTTGAGATGCAGTATCCAGAAGAAAAACATCTTCATAGCCGGGAGTTTTTCTGAGTTCCTGAACACTGTTCCAGATATCCCTGCGGTAATCCATCTGGAGATTTGACAGATTTACAACATCAAGAGCATCCTGATTTTCCTTACCCCACATGTTTACCCAGTTAACGCTTTTGAGGGGTGTCTCATTACCTATACTTTTTTTGACATAACCTGGTTTATCTTTATTTATTCTGTCGATATTTCCAAGGCGATGAACAAGTCCGATGGCATAATTCATTGTATCATACTTATCTCCTGCCAGATGAAAGATATCTCCGTCTCCTGTGCAGTCAATTACCACTTTTGCAAGAACAGCCATTCTCCCCGATTTGGTCTCAATAAAGACTCCTTTAATTACATTTCCGTCCATGATCACATTTGAAGCCCACGAATGATACAGCATTTTAACTCCTGCTTCCCGTATCATTTCATCAAGGATATATTTGGCTGCCTCGGGATCGATCACCGGATTAACCTCGTGTATTGCCATACCCAAATCAAAAAGTCTTCTGGCCATTTCTCCCCCGATCCCAAAAATAACCTGTTTCCTTCTTTTTTGTCTGTCAACCGCATGTGTTGAAAGAAGAGGCAACACCAGTCCTCCTGTCCAGAGTCCTCCGAGATGATTATATCTTTCTACCAGGTATGTTTCAGCACCTGTACGGCATGATGCAATAGCTGCAGCAGTTCCAGCCGGGCCTCCTCCAATCACGAGGACATCCGTTTCAGCGAGAACAGGTATCTCCCTTTCCGGTTCACGGATTGTCATGGTTTCCTTTCTGTCCGGCAAAACCGGTGGAATTTCCTGTATTCCACTCTTTTGTTCAGTTTTTCTTTTGCATCCTAAACCGAGGCTGAGTGCGCCTCCTGTCAATACTGCCCTGTAAACAAAATCTCGACGTTTCATATTATAGTTGTTTTTTAGTTATTACGAACCCGCCTTCCCCTTTTTTACACAGCAGAGAAGGAGATTTATTGATTCTTTTTACGTTATATTAATAATAAGCTGAATATCATTCGACTACTATT